>JAYVNU010000259.1:0-3520 GCA_043758345.1 Lacisediminihabitans sp. | reverse complement strand
GAACGACCCGACACACCGCGAGCCGACGAGCCCGTGGGAGCTCGTCTCGGAATGGCTGCCGGCCAACGATGACCCCGAGCGTCCCCAGATGACGCTGTCGACCGTCACCCCGGCCGGTGAAGCGGATGCCCGAACGGTGCTGCTCACCGAGTACAACGACGACGGATTCTTCTTCCACACCGACGCGATGTCACGCAAGGCGAGCAACATCGTGAACAACTCCTCGGTCGCGCTTACCTTCCTCTGGCCGGGATTCACGCGACAACTCGTGGTGCAGGGCCGGGCGGAGGTCGCACCCGCATACGAGATCGCCTCGGCCTATGCCTCCCGCTCGCCGTACCTCAAGCAACTCGCCTGGCAGAACACGTTCGAGTTCGCTCAGCTGCCCGACTCCGAACGACGGGCTCGGTGGACCGCGTTCGCACTCGAGCATCGGGACGGACTTGCGCAGCCCGATACCTGGATCGGCTTCCTCGTGCGCCCCGCCCGGATGACATTCTGGACCAGCGCCGCGGATGCCGCGAGCCGCCGCCTCGAATACCGCGAGTCATCCGGTGGCTGGACGCGGGCGTACCTGCCCGGCTGAGCTGCCCCGCTGAGCGAGACGCCCGGCGGTCGAGCCACCCGGTGGTCGAGCCCGTCGAGACTTAGACCCGCACCAGCATCTTGCCGGTGTTCTCGCCGCGCATCAGTCCGCGGAATGCCTCGAGTGTGTTCTCGATACCGTCGATGATCGTCTCGTCCCAGACCAGGTTCCCGGAGGCCACGAGTGGCCCGACGGTCGCTGCGAACTCCTCGGCGAGATGGTTGAAGTGGGTGATCGTGAACCCCTGGAGAGTCAGCGATTTAGTCGTCAGCATGTAGAGATTCCTCGGAGCTGCCGGTGCCTCTGTGGCGTTGTAGCTGGCGATGGACCCGCAGATCGCCGCCCGCCCGAAGTCGTTCATCGCGAAGATCGCGGCCTCCAGATGGTCGCCGCCGACATTGTCGAAGTAGACGTCGATGCCGTCGGGGGCAGCCATCGCGAGCTGGCGTGAGACGTGGCCGTCCCGGTAGTTGAACGCGGCATCGACGCCGTATTTCTCTTTCAGCAGTGCGACCTTCGCCTCCGATCCGGCGCTGCCGATGACGCGGGACGCCCCGAGAACCCGGGCGAGCTGTGCTACCGCGGTGCCCACGGATCCGGCCGCTCCCGACACGAAGACCGTCTCGCCCGGCTTCAGGTGCGCGACCTCTCTCAGGCCAATCCAGGCGGTGAATCCGCCAACACCGAGGGGGCCGAGGTACACCGACGGCGAGACGCCCGGGATCTCGTTCCGCGGCGAGAAATGTTCGGCCCTCCCCTGCGCGATGTCACGCCAGCCGGCGTAGTGCTCGACGAGATCGCCGACGGAGTGACGATCGGATCGGGACTCGATGACGCGTCCGATCGCGCCACCGACCATCGGCTTGTCGAGCTCGAATGGAGGGATGTATGACGTGGCATCGTTCATCCGGCCGCGCATATACGGGTCGACGGAGACGAATTCGTTCCGCACCCGGATCTCGCCCTCGGCGATCGGCGCGAGTTCGACATCCGAGAACACGACATCCGAGTCGTCGACGTGCCCGATCGGCCTCGTGACGAGTTTCCACTGGCGGCTGATGGCCGTCGTCGATTCGGGCATTCGATCTCCTTCGATCGTGGAACTTTTCTCGTCAGCCCGTCGCACGGGCGATGAGCACGGTGTCGAGTGCCGTGCCATTCGACGTTACTCTTTCGCGCTGGCGGCAGTCGACGATGTCGAGGCCCGTGGCCGCATCGGTCAGGTCGGCAACCGTCGTCAGCACGTCGGGATCCTGCGGGCCGCCGACCGTGTTCGCCCGATCGTGGGCGATGAGAGCGAGAGTTCCGCCGGGCGCGAGAGCGGATGTCGCGTTCCGGATGACCCTCGCAAGCTCGGCCCTCGGCAACTGCAGGTAGGCGATGAGCACGAGATCGACGGGCTCCGCGGAGGCCCAGGTCGTGGCATCCGCTTGTCGCCAGCTCACGACGACGCCCGACTGCTCAGCGCGGGCTGCGCCGGCGGCCAGCCCGACCCCGGCGAAGTCGACCGCGGTCACCTGCCATCCCAAGCTCGCGAGCCAGAGGGCGTTGCGCCCCTCGCCGGCGGCGAGATCCACCGCGACACCCGGCGTCATGTCGGCAAGCACCTCGACGACCCACTCGTTCGGCTCGAGGGACCACACCATGGCGCGGCTCTGTGCTGCTTCGCGGTAGCGGGTGTCCCAGTCATCCGAGTTCATGGGTGTTCCTTGTCGTAGGTCATCGTGTCTCGTGCGTCATAGTTCGTCGGCGATTCTGGCGAGCGCCTCGGCGAACCACGCCTCGAGCTCCGCACTGGTTCCGCCCGAGAGGTTGACTCCGCGAACCCCGTCGATCTCGAGCATCTCACGACCGAGTTCGACTGCCGCAGCGACTCCCTCGGCGAAAGGATCCCGCGCGGTGAGGATGCGCTGGAGGTAGCCGTCTGGAAGGGCGAGCGTCGTGAACGTCGTGAGCAACTCGGCGCTCTCACGGTCGACGACGACCGGGACGCAGGCCACGAACGCCATCGTCACCCCGAGCTCCTGCGAGCGCTCGACGAATTCCCGGACTGGCCCGGCCCCGCCGGCGTGATTGACGAAACAGACCTCCGCTCCGGCGTGCATCTTCTCGAGCAGTCGGGACGGCCGACGCTCGGTCGGTGGGGTGGCCGGCGATTCTCCGACCGAGACGAGATGCCCGACGGCGCGGGCGAGAGCCGCGGTTCTCGTCGAATCGAGATCGAAGACCGGCGCGGCATCCGGCCGATCACCGGTCAGGGTGTGGTCACCGGTGACACAGTGCACCCCGGCGACGCCGACGTGAGCGAGGGCCGAGAGTTCACCCTCGAGAGCGACACGATTGCGGTCGCGGTTGGTGAGACCCGACCACGTTTCGAGCCCGGCCGACTGGATCAGCCCGGCGCGATAGGCGGGCGGAAACTGCACCCGGGCGTTGCCGGCGTCGCCCGCGAGCACGGCATCCACCTGTCCGGCGAGGATCGCGCCGCACTCCGCGATGGACGAGGCATCGAGGGCCGCGGCCGGGAAATCGGCGATGACCACAGTCTTCTGTGCCAGGAGCGCACGCATCCGAACCGCCCCGGCCGACTGCGGTGGGGAGCCGCTCTCTTTCGGCGCTTCTCGGTGCGAGTGCGCTGCTACCGGCCCTGCGTCAGCAGCCCGCTCAACGTGCGTCGCCGGCGTTGCCTGCGCTGCTGCTGTTGGCCGGGGGTCTCGCTCGGCGGTCTTCGCGGCCTCGAATCGCACGGTCGGCAGGTCGAGGAATACGCAGCGGTGGGGTGAGACCTCGCACCTCCCGTCGAACTCGACGCCTCCGCACGGACCGTAGACCATGTGTTTCGGGCATTCGAGCAGTTCATCCACGGCACGAGCTTAGGCAGCCCGTGTGACGCGGGCATTTCGGCGGGCCGCCCCGCCGTCGCTCCCTCCCGGG
>JAYVNU010000258.1:0-10892 GCA_043758345.1 Lacisediminihabitans sp. | reverse complement strand
CGGCGATGAGTTCGGTGAAAACCGGCTCAAGGCGGGCTTCATCGCGACGGGAGTGACCCACATTCGCGAGGGATGACCGAGCAATGAGCAGGGTGTCCCCCACGAGACGACGACCCCACATGGCCAGCCGTGAGGCGAGCCGTGGGTTGGCGTCGATGGCCGATCGCAGCTCGTCGATAAGCAGGGCATGGCCGTCGTCGCTTGACAGCAGCGGGATGATGCGTGCCCTCGCGTCCGCCTGAAGGCCGGACGCGAGTTGACGCTGGAAGTCGCCGAGAAGCCCGGAAGTGAGATACGCGGTCACGAGCATCTCGTACCAGTCCGCCCCGAGGGTGATTCGGGCGTACTCATCGATTCGGGCGGCAAACGGTGCCATGGTGGGTCCCGGTTCATGTCCGAGCCTTTTGATCTCCGCGGCGAGGCCGTGGTGCTTCGCCAGCGATAATGCCGCGACCCTGCTGACCGCGACTTTTGATGCCGCTGTTGGCGCAACGCTCACGGCGTGGCCGAGAGTCTCGAAAAGCGCCAATTGCACATAGGCGGCCTGTCCAAGATAGGGAAGCAGCTCCGGGGTCAATTCGGCGAGATCGACGCGATCGACCTGCGCAACGGACTCGCGCCGCGGCTTCAACCGGGGCACGTTAGTGCGCCGAGGGCGTCGGGAAAACAAGAAGGCCACGGGCACAGCCTATCCGCGACAGGCCGCTGGCCGCCCCGAAAACCGCTCCGAAGTAGCGGGCGGCTAAACTACACGTAAGGCCTCCCATTTCTGGTGGAGGCTCAGCACGCCCCAGGTCAAAGCGGGCGTAGCCGCTTGCAGACAGGGCATTCATCATTACAACTTTTTCAGATCTCAATATTGACCAGGATATGGTCGACGCACTCGCCACCAAGGGCATCGTCGAACCTTTTCCGATCCAGGTGCAGACGATCCCCATGGGACTCGCTGGCCAGGACATCATCGGCCAGGCCAAGACCGGCACGGGCAAAACGCTCGGCTTCGGTCTGCCCCTGCTGCAATCTCTCGGCCTAAACCCCGAGCCCGGCGTCAAGGCGCTCGTTGTGGTGCCGACCCGCGAGCTGTGCGTTCAGGTTGCCGAAGACCTCACCCTTGCAGCATCCAATCGCGGCACGCGGGTCGCCGCGATTTACGGCGGCAAGGCCTACGAGGGTCAGGTCGAGCAGCTCAAGGCGGGCGCGCAGGTTGTCGTCGGAACCCCCGGCCGCCTTCTCGACCTCGCGAGTCAGCGGATGCTCTCACTCAAAGACGTCAAGGTAATGGTGCTCGACGAGGCCGACAAGATGCTCGACCTCGGATTCCTCTCCGATATCGAGAAGCTTTTCGCCCAGACCTCCCCCACCCGTCACACCATGTTGTTCTCCGCAACGATGCCCGGCCCGATTGTCGCGCTCGCACGTCGCTTCATGAACCGACCCATCCACATCCGCGCGACGGATCCGGATGAGGGCCGCACGCAGGCCAATATCAAGCACGTCGTCTACCGCGCCCACTCGATGGACAAGGACGAGGTCATCGCCCGCATCCTGCAGGCCGAGGGCCGCGGCAAGACCGTCGTGTTCACTCGAACGAAGCGAGCCGCAGCCAAACTCGTCGAAGAGCTCAACGACCGTGGCTTCAATGCCGCCGCCGTGCACGGCGACCTCAACCAAGAGCAGCGCGAGCGCGCGATGGCCGCGTTCAAGGCCGGTAAGAAGGACATCCTCATCGCTACGGATGTCGCGGCTCGTGGCATCGATGTCAACGACGTGACGCACGTGATCAACCACACCATTCCGGACGACGACGACACGTACCTTCACCGCGCCGGGCGCACCGGGCGCGCGGGCAAGACCGGCATCGCCGTAACCTTTGTCGACTGGGACGACATGCACAAGTGGGCCGCCATCAACAGGGCTCTCGACATGGGCCAGCCGGAGCCGGTTGAAACCTACTCCTCGTCGCCACACCTCTTCACCGACCTCGACATCCCGGAAGGCACAAAGGGGCGCCTCGCGTCCGCCGGACCAGTTCGGGCACGCGAACCCCGTCCCGCCGACAGCGACCGCGGCGGTCGCTCGAGTGCTGGGCGTGATGGTGGCGGAGACCGCAGCCACACCGGGGACCGCGGTGGTCGTTCCGGCGACCACGGTGGCACCGGACGCACCGGCGGTGGACGCCCTCCGCGCGAACGCACCGAGGGCTCGACCAATGTCGTGCGCGAGAGCGCCGAAGGCGGAGGCACGCACGACGGCACCCCGTCCACGCGCCGTCGCCGCACGCGCTCACGCCGCGGCGGTACCGGCAACACCCCTCCTGCCGCGTAGGGACTCGGCGGAATCAGCGCCGATCAAAGCAGAGGCACCCTTCAGTGCGACTCCCCCGCGAAGATCCCCTGCGAGAAATCCATGCATAATTCGACGACTCACCGCCGGCGAACTCGCCCGGCAGCGTGTCGGCGCGAGTTGCATGGATTTCGGCCTCGGCTGGCCGATTGGCAGCGCCGACTCCCCGAGCATGGGTAGTCCTCTCCATCGACCGGTCCGGCGCCAGCCCGTATTCTTCTGATGCATGCTGATCGGAAAGGACCCAGTGGCGGATCTCAGCCTCAACCCCGCGGATGTGCGCGACCTCGGCAGTCACCTCTCGTCGATCGCGACGGAATTCCGGGACGCCAACACGCGAAGTGATCGGATCGCCGGAGCCGTCGGTCATTCCGGACTCGAAGAGGCCGTGAAGGATTTCGCCCACGAGTGGGACGACACGCGCGAGGCCATGGTCGACGATATCGACACCCTCTCCAAGACCTCGATTGCGATCGCCGACGCCTTCGAACAGACCGACCAGCAGCTCGGAAAGGCGCTGACGGATACCCCGGCAACGCCGGCCACCCCGGCGGGCGCTCGATGAGGCCGTCGGACTGGAGTGCGCTCGACCTCGGATCCGATCCGGTACCCGGCGAACCCGGGATCGTGTTCTCCGGCGGGCGCGACTATCTCGCGGTCGCCGACGCGATCAAAGACGCCGAACGCAAGTTGCGCACTCTCGACCTCGGCTCCGCCGTGGTGTCGCAATCCGTCGATGCGCTCATCGAGACATCCGCAAAGGTCGCCGACAACATCGGCAAGGCGGAGGCGCGCTATCGGGCGACCGGGGATGCCCTCAGCCGGTACGCCCCGGCGCTCGAGGCCGCTCAACGGGAATCCGCGGAGGCCCTCACTCTCGCCCGCTCCGCCCGCTCGGCGGCGGACTCGGCCTCCAACGACAAGCAGCACTACCTGAGACTCGCCGCTGATGAACACGACCCTCAGCAGGCCCTCCGCTACACGAACTTGGCAGACGGCCTCGACTCGGATGCCGCGGGAGCCAACACTCACCTCGCGAACGCGCAGGGCCGTGTGCACGACGCCATGTCGGCGCGGGACCGGGCGGCGCAGTCGGCCATCGACGACATCCATGTCATCACGAAGCACGACGGCCTCAAGGACAGCTGGTGGGACAACTGGGGCAAGGACCTGCTGTCGGTGATCACGGATGTCGCGGGCTGGGTCTCGTCGATAGCCGGAGTTCTCGCTCTGCTCGTCTGTTGGATTCCGGTGATTGGCCAGGCGCTCGCCGCCGTGTTTCTGCTCGTGGCGGGAATCGCGGCCGTGGTCAACGCCATCGGCAACATCGTGCTCGCCGCCACCGGTGATCGCTCCTGGACGGAGGCGATCATCAGCATCGCGGGGGCCGTTCTGGCCGTCGTGGGCATGGGAGCGGCCGCGCGGGTGGTCAGCAATGTAGCGAGTGCCGCGCGAATCAACGCGAAAGCCGGGGTGGAGATCGCAGCAGGACAGGCCGAAAAGCTCACTGTCCGCCAGGCGATCCGGCTCAAGCCGTCGGAGCTCGCCGACTCGGAGCGGCTGCTTGCCAAGCCGGTGGCCGACCTGAAACCGGGCCAGACCGTCTACCGCGTCCACGGCGGCGACGCGCTGCCGACGGGTGCCTCCTACAGCACGCTCCCACCGTCGTCGATGGCGAATCCGCGGTCATCCCTCGGGCTCCCCCGGGTGAACACCGGCGACAACCTCATCGTCGCCACGGTCGATCATGTGGACAACGTCGTTGTCACCCGCCACGCGTTGCCCCTGAATGGTCGGCCCGGAGGCGCGCCGGAGTACATCATCCCCGGGCCGTTCGGGCCGTCAAAGGGCATCACCGTGCTGTCGGACACACCGATTCGGTTGCGATGAAGAATCCGGTCAGTGCTCTTGCCTTCCCCTTCTCGATCGCGGTCTACGGGCGCGGTCCGGGCACCGGGGTCGCCGAACTCAACATCAGCGCCCCCGTCGACGACCACCTCGCACTCGTCTGGGCCCGCGTGGAGGTTGCGGGCGCGGGCCTCGGGCCGGGTTATTACTGCGTGCGAATCCGCGCGCAATCGGTGCTGAAGACCGGGTGGTGGGCGAGCATCGAACTCTATGCTGTCGACGGATCCCTCGACAGCAGCGCGAGCGCGAAAGGCACCTCGAGCCGTCATTTCACCGACCTCGGAGAGTTCGAGGGAGCCGCCGACTTCGAGGCAGCCGGCCGGATGCAAGCTATCTTCGAATCACCAGGGGCCGACCGAGGGGAAACTCAATGACTGATTCCGGAGACGATCGGCGCCGAGCTGACGGCGACACTGGCGGCGACGCTGGCGGCGACGCTGGCGGCGAGATTCTCATCGACCGCACGACCGAGGTTGGATCGGCCGCGCTCGCCGCGGCTCTTGCGGCCCAGAATGTCGCGGCGATCGGTCAGGCGCTCCGTCACGATTACGTCGTCGTGCCGCAGATCCGCAGGCCCGAAGGCGAGCTGCAGGTGCGCGTCTTCGAGTCGGAACACCCCGACGGACCCACCCGCTACGAACTCTGCCTGTTCTCGTCGACCGAAACCCTTGCCGCCTACCTCGCCGACAACTCCGACCGCGAGTTCGCACTCCAGCGCGGGCAGTCTCTTGCCCCCTTCCTCGAGCAGTACCGCACCGTGATCGAACGAGTGGTCTTCGACCCGGCCGGCCCGCATCCGATGATGGCGATCGTCGATGACGTGCTGCAGTCCCTCCAGCCCCAGCCGGGAGACGACGATGTCGCCTGGGTAGCGTCGGCCCCCGGTGGGGGCCTCGAAGAGGCCGCACTGCCGCTCGACCCGCGGCGATCGACTGTTGTCGGGCTCGACATCGCTCTCTCGCGCGAATGGTTTGTGATCGAGCTTGAGGATGCCGCGGTGCGTGACGAGCAGGTGTCACAGCTGGTGCGCCAGCAGCTGGCCGCCCTCGGGTCCGCTCCCGTGCTGCGCGCCGAACTCGAGCGCTGGTTACGGCAGAGCTGTGAGCGGGCCACCTCGGCCGGCGGTCGCTTTCTCGCCTACCTGCTGCAGCGCAACGAGGCTGCGGCGCTCGCGCTCAACGTTGCGATGTACTGGCATGCCCTCGGTCCGGCTATCGGTGACGTAAGCCATCTCGACCGCCTGACCGAACGACTGCGGTCCACCCTCGAAGCGGAGGCGGAACTCGTGGGGGCCGAGACGCTCGCCGGGCCGTTCATCCGACACTCGCGTGTCGGTGCTGGCGCGGCCGAGCTCGGGGCATCCGAAACCACACTACTTCTGGTCGACTACTGGCTCGAGTTTCCCGACCTGCGCGGTCTCTGCCTGCTGAGCTTCTCCAGCCCGCACGTGTCCATCGAGCCGCAACTGTTGCTTCTGATGGACAACATCGTGCTGACCGGCGCGTGGGTGCTCGAAACGGATCGGGACGGCACGGATCAGGACGGCACGCACTAGCCCCGGCCAGGCACCGATCCCGTACCAGCCGCCACAATGCGCGCAAGGGCGTCTGGCTCGGTCGTATTTTCGGCCAGCCGATTGGGCTTGCCCACGCCGTGATAGTCACTCGAACCGGTGACCACCAGGTCGTATTTTGCGGCGAGCTCGTACAGGCGCGCCTTGCCGTCTTCAGTGTTGTCGCGGTGGTGGATTTCGAGACCGAAGAGGCCGGCAGCCACCAGTTCGGCAATCGCGTGTTCCTCGATTACCCGGTAGCGACCCTGGGTGGCCGGATGCGCCAGGACCGGCACTCCGCCGGCCGCGACGATCATCCGCACGCCGTCGAGGGGTGAGGGTGCGTAATACTTCTCGTAATAGCCGCTCTGCCAGTGAAGGATGCTCTCGAACGCCGCGCTACGGTCGCTCACCAGCCCCTTTGCAACGAGTGCATCTGCGATATGCGGCCGCCCGAGAGTGCCACCCTCCACCGATTGGGCCAGAACCTCTTCCCAGGTGATGTCGTAGTCGACTGCGATGCGTTCAACGATGCGCTCGGCGCGATGCATGCGCCCGTCGCGGATCCTCGCCGTCTCAGTGCCGATCGTCGCATCCGCTGGATCAAACAGGTAGGCGAGCAAATGAACGCTCGCGGGACCGTAGTTTGTGCTGAGCTCCATTCCCGGGATCACGGTAAGGCCAGTCCCGGATGCCGCGGCGAAGGCCTCCTGCCAGCCCGCCGTCGAATCGTGGTCGGTGATCGCCACCGTGCCGAGGCCAGCGGCTACTGCCGCTTTCACCAGCTCGGTCGGGGTCTCGGTACCGTCGGAGACGCTGCTGTGGGTGTGCAGGTCGATCGGTCCAGGCATCCTGCAACTCTATTGCGGTTAGTCTGGGGCACGATGTTTCGCCGCGTGCTCGCCGCTTTGGTTCTGATCGTTCTCGCGGCGACCGTGCTCGTACTGGGTTGGCCGCAGCTCTTCTCCCTCCACCGCGTCGCCGGCATCGCCCAGCTCGCGTCATTCCGAGGGGCCGCGACGCTTGGCGCCGCCGTGGTCTTCGTCGCGCTCCTGGTGCTGGCGGCGGCGAGCCGGCGCTTCCGGCGCCTCGGCCTGTGCCTCTCAGCGCTCGCGCTGGTCTTCATCCTTCTCAACACTGCCGTGCTCACCAGCCGTGGCTTCGGCGGCAGCGCGCTGCCCGCTCGAGCGGCGACCGACCTCACGGTCGTCGCCTGGAACACCCTCGGCGGAGCACCGGGAGCCGGCGCGATCGCGACGCTCGCCATCGACTCCGACGCGGATATCGTTGCCCTCCCCGAGACCACCGAGGCGACAGCGAAGGCCGTGGCCGAGCGGATGACCGCGGCGGGGCTTCCCATGGTCTCGCACATCGTTGCGCATGGGCATGTCTCCCCGTCGCGCTCCACCTCGGTGCTCATCAGCTCCACCCTCGGTGGCTATCACCTCGATGAGGCAGCCGGATCGACCTCGACCCTTCCGAGTCTCGTGATGGTGCCCGACAACGGAATCGGTCCGAGGATCGTCGCCGCGCACCCGGTAGCCCCGCTGCCGAGTGAACTGGAGAGCTGGAATGGGGACCTGCGCTGGCTCGCGAGTGCCTGCCCTCCGGGAAATGTAATCCTGGCCGGCGATTTCAACGCCACTCTCGACCACCTGGCCGGTCTGGGCACGGCACCGGGAACGACTGTCGGAGCGTGCGCGGATGCCGCCCTCCGCGCACACTCCGCAGCGGTGGGCACGTGGCCCACCGGCGTTCCCGCACTTCTCGGTGCGCCGATCGACCACGTGATGACGACGAAAAACTGGAAAGTTCTCGGGATGCGGGTGGTGCAGAACCTCGATGGCGCGGGCAGCGACCATCGGCCGATCGTCGTGCGGCTGCGTCCGGAGGCCTAGCCCTACTCGGACCCTGTGGCTCGATTCGCCGCAATCAGCAACTCACCAAGCGCGCGCGCGCGACGGGCAGCGAGGCGATCGCCCTCGGCCGCCTGCACGATGCATCCCTTCATCAGGATGTGCCAGGACAGGGCGAATTGCTCGGGCTCCGTCAGCCCGGCCTCTGCGGCAAGTCCACTCACCACCGAGCGGATGTTTGCGAGATAGACAGTGCTCGCGCGACCGAGCGGGTGATCGGCGCCCATCTCCAGCAGCACATTGATGAAGGAGCAGGCCTCGAAGTCGTCGCGCTGAAACCAGTCGTCAAAGACGTCAAAGATGGCAAGAAGCCGCTCCTCGGGGTCTGATGAGCGAGAGCGGACACCGTGTTCGACGATGCCGAAGGTCCAGTCCACCTCCCTCCGAGCGAGGAAGGCGAGAACAAGGTCGTCTTTGGTCGCAAAGTGTCGGTAGAGCGTGGCTTTGGCGACACCGGATGCGATGACGATCTCGTCCATCGCAACGTCCCGCACCGCCCGGCGGCTGAACAACCGATAGCTGGCTTCGATGATGCGTTCGTGGGTGTCAGCGAAAGCCGGGGCACGGAGGGGCCATGAAGCAGCCGGGACCGCCGAGTTCGAGACAACGCTTGACACGGCTAATCACTCCCGATCAGGTTTGCGGGGTCTATGTCGACCTGCCTGTACGCACTCGTTTCTTCATACTCTCTTCATCGTCGTTCGTCAAGGAGCTCGGCGCGTCATAGACAAGACCGTGCAGTCTCTGTTGAACTAAGGCAATCAAATCAGCGATAACGAGCGCACGGGCAGGGGCAGGGCAATGAAGAGTTTTGAGGATGTCCTCAGCAGTTTGCCCGACGCCGCTGAGGTGCGGTTCATCAGCGGGATGGCACGCATGCCGGTCAACACGCTCGACACGGGCATGATCACTCTCGACGTTTCGGAGCTTCCCGCTCCGGTCTC
The DNA here is from genome assembly GCA_043758345.1 of Lacisediminihabitans sp. Classification (GTDB taxonomy): domain Bacteria; phylum Actinomycetota; class Actinomycetes; order Actinomycetales; family Microbacteriaceae; genus Lacisediminihabitans. The sequence continues at coordinate 2,229 of JAYVNU010000258.1, read as the reverse complement.
GTCGTTCGATCACGTCGCGCGGTCGACCGCGAGTCGTGAGTCCCTCGTTCCAGCGAAACCACTGTGGCCCTTCGGACTCCGCGCGCATCCGCACCGCAAGGCAAGCTGACTCAACTCGCTATGTGCGCACGCTTCGCCACGGTGAGTGCCGCCGCGGTGGAGAATGGTCGCATGGCCGACAAGAATGCATCCACGCCCCGCGCGACCTCTAACCGCTCCACAGTGCCTGTCTCCGACACCTTCAGGCAATACATCTCGTCCAACTGGGCCGGACGCACTGAGAACTCTTCCCGGCCGCGCGAACAATCCGAATGGGCGGCAGCCCGGCGGGCACGGATTTCGGCGCTCTACCCCGGTAAGCGACTGATCATCCCGGCAGGTGCGGCCAAAGTGCGCTCAAACGACACCGACTACGCCTATCGTGCCCACTCGGCGTTCTCCCATCTCACCGGCTGGGCGAGCGACTCCGTGCCCGGAAGTGTGCTCGTGCTCGAACCGACGATGGAGGGCCATGACGCCACTCTGTACTTCCGCAAGGCGGCTGGCCGCGACTCTGACGAGTTCTACGCGAACCCGGAGATCGGCGAATTCTGGACGGGTCCCCGTCCTTCACTCTCCCAGGTGTCGCACGATCTCGGCCTGCTCACCGTCGACCTGGCAACCTTCGAGGGAGTGCTCGACACCGTCGACGCCGACACGATCATCCTGCGCGAGGGCGATCGTGATCTCACCGACCAGGTCGACGGACGGCGACTGCTCTCGGCTGATGCCGAGAGCCTCGGGATCGACGCCGACACCGCACTCGCCCGTGACCTCTCTGAACTCCGCCTGGTCAAGGACGCCTACGAAATCGAGCAGCTGCGCCGTGCTGTCACCGCCACCAAGAAGGGCTTCGACGACGTGATCGCGGATCGTGAGGCCATCGTGGCCCATGAGCGTGGCGAGCGCCTCGTGGAGGGCACCTTCAATCGTCGCGCACGCGCGGATGGCAACGCGGTCGGATACGACACGATCGCCGCCTCGGGAGCGCACGCCTGTATCCTGCACTGGACCCGTAACGACGGCGCGGTCGTGCCGGGTGACCTGATCCTGATGGATGCCGGTATCGAACTCGACAGCCTGTACACCGCGGACATCACTCGCACTCTTCCCGTGAGCGGAGTGTTCAGCGAAACCCAGCGGCTCGTCTATGAAACCGTGCGCGAGGCAGCCGATGCCGCATTTGCGATCGTGCGACCGGGTATCCGCTTCCGCGAAATCCATGCGACCGCCATGGGAGTCATCGCCCGGAAGACCGCGGAATGGGGCTTCCTGCCGGTGAGCGCGGAGGAGTCAATGAGGCCGGAGAACCAGTTCCACCGGCGGTATATGGTTCACGGTACCTCGCATCATCTCGGCCTCGACGTGCACGACTGCGCAGCGGCCCGGCGCGACCTCTATCTCGACGGCGTGCTCGAGGCCGGGATGGTGTTCACCATCGAGCCAGGCCTCTACTTCCAGCCCGATGACCTCACTGTGCCCGAGGAGTTCCGTGGCATCGGCGTGCGTATCGAAGACAACATCCTGGTCACCGAGGCGGGCGCAGAGAACCTGTCGATCGGAATCCCTCGCACCGCGGATGACGTGGAGGCCTGGCTGCGCTGACGGCGCGGCCGCACGGATCACCGGTTCGCGACGTGACTATCCAGCGAATTCACCGCGGAGCGGTCGTAGCCGAGATCAACACACTCGGTGCCGGTATCCGGGCGCTTTCGGTCCACGACATCGACCTCGTTCAGCGCTACATTTGAGAGAGCCCGTCGGGGATGGCTGGAGCGGTGATGGTGCCCTGGCCGAACCGGATCGATGGTGGTCGATGGATGCTCGATGGCAGCGTTCAGCAGCTCGAGATCACCGATCGGGAATTCTATTCCGCCCTTCACGGCTTGTTGACGTCGACCGACTATCTGGTCGATGATCAATCGGCCTCGTCCGTCACCCTGTCGGCCCCGATCCGAAATGCTATCGGCTACCCATTCGAACTCGTGACTTCGGTGCGCTATTCGCTCACAGAGACTGGAGTCGGGGTGCGCCATCGCATCACCAATCAGGGCACTCGATCAGCCCCCGTGGCCATCGGTACCCATCCGTTTCTTCGAGTTGGGGACGCCGAGCCGATCTCGCTGGCCGTGCGCGTTCCGGCTGGCCTGATCGCAACGCTCGACGATCGCCACCTACCACTGGGCTGGG
>JAYVNU010000257.1:0-3540 GCA_043758345.1 Lacisediminihabitans sp. | reverse complement strand
TCTCATTCCTCTCCACCCACACGCTGAACGGCACGGTCCAGGGCATCAATGAGCTGCAGGCGCAGTACACGACCCTGTACGGCCCCGGCAACTACTCCCCCATCATCTGGATCACCTACTGGGCCTTCCGCTGGATGATCGGTCTCGGCATCCTCGCCGTGATCATGGCGCTCGTCGGCCTCTTCCTCACCCGAAAGGGACGGATGCCCACCAACCCGCTGGTCTGGCGCATCGCCGTCTGGGCTTTCCCCGCTCCACTCGCCGCGATGATCTTCGGCTGGATCTTCACCGAAATGGGTCGCCAGCCGTGGATCGTGTTCAGCCTGCTGAAGACGAAGGATGCGGTGTCGCCGAATCTGACGGGTCTCGACGTGCTGACCTCGATCGTCGCCTTCACCGCGATCTACGGAGCCCTCGCGATCGTCGAGTTCCGGTTGCTGAAGAGAGCTGCGCAGAAGGGACCGGATGTCATCCCGGTGCCCGGCGAGGCGAGCGAAGACGACCTCACCGCGTCATCCACTCCCCGCGTCACCGTCTACTAGTCGTCGATCGCCTTAGGAGCACATCATGGATCTCTCCGTTCTCTGGTTCTGGATCGTCGGTTTCTTCTTCATCGGCTACTTCGTGCTCGACGGCTTCGACTTCGGGGTCGGCATGGCACTGCCGTTTCTCGGACGCGACGAGATCGATCGCCGGGTGATGATCAACTCGATCGGCCCGGTCTGGGATATGAACGAGACCTGGCTGATCGTCGCCGGTGCCTCCCTGTTCGCGGCATTCCCGGAGTGGTACGCGACTCTCTTCAGCGGCTTCTACCTGGCACTGCTGCTGATCCTGCTCGCGCTGATCGTTCGCGGGGTGTCGTTCGAATATCGTCACCATCGCCCCGATTCGCGCTGGAGGAGCTGGTTCGACGGCATGATCATCGTGGGCTCGGCTGTTCCCGCGCTGCTCTGGGGCGTCGCGTTTGCGAACATTGTGCAGGGCGTTCCGCTGGATGGCGCACACAATTTCACCGGAACGCTGTTCACCCTCCTCAATCCCTATGCCCTTCTCGGCGGCGCGACGACACTTTTGCTGTTCTTCACGCACGGGGTCGTGTTCCTGTCGCTGCGCACCGACGGCGACCTGCGTGTTCGTGCCCAGGCGCTCGCACTGCGCTCCGGCGCGATTACCATCGTGGTCGCCGCGGCATTCCTGCTCTGGACGAACATCGCCGGCGGACATCCGGCCTCCTGGCTCCTGGCCGGAGGCGCCGCGGTCCTGTTGATCGGGTCGTTCCTCGCCAACATGCGCGGGCGTGAGCGGATCGCCTTCGCCCTGATGGCTGCGACCATCGCCGTCGCCGTGGGCAGCCTGTTCGCCACGCTGTTTCCGAACGTCATGCCGGCGAGTAACGACATCGCGAACAGCCTCACCATCGCCAACGCGTCGAGCACTCCCTACACGCTGTCGGTGATGAGCTGGGTCGCCCTCATCTTCCTTCCGGTGGTGCTCTGCTACCAGGGGTTCACCTACTGGGTGTTCCGCAAGCGCGTGACCCGCTCGACCATCCCCGATGTTGCGGCGGTGCCCGGAGTCCCGCCGCAGCCGGTAACCGTGCACTGATGCGGCCGCTCGATCCGCGCCTCCTGAGATACGCGAGTGCCTCGCACGCGTTCTTCGGGGCCGGAGTCGTGCTCGGAATCATCCGCACCGGCCTCGTGCTCGCCTTCGCCTGGTTGCTGACGCAGGTGATCGTCAGGGGCATCAGCGGAGTGGCGAATGGCAACGTCCTCGAGGCCGCCTTCCCGGCCATCGTTCTTCTCGCCGTCGTCGGCCTGCTTCGGGCGACGACAGGGTGGACGATGGATGTCGCCGCGGCTCGCGCTTCAGCCGGCGTCAAGAGTCAGCTCAGGGTGCGACTCGTTCGCGCGATCGTCCGTCTCGGTCCCGAGTGGCTAGCATCCCGCAACCGCGCCGATGTCGTGACGACGGCGGGGCCAGGACTCGATGCACTCGACAGCTACTTCTCTCTCTTCCTCCCGCAACTGATTCTCACGGCGATCACCACTCCGATCGTCGTCGTCGCGATCTTCCTCATGGATCCGACCAGCGGCATCCTCGTGCTCATCGCGCTTCCGCTCATCCCGATCTTCATGATCCTCATCGGGGTGGCAACCCAGCAGGTGCAGCGGCAGCAGTGGAAGACACTCGCGAACCTGTCGAGTCGCTTTCTCGACATGATCGGTGGCCTCGCGACACTCAAGATCTTCGGACGCCAGCATCGGCAGGCCGCACGGATAGCGACGCTGACCGAGGAATACCGGGTCGAGACGATGAAGGTGCTGCGGATGTCGTTCCTCAGCGGATTCGCGCTCGAACTCATCGGCAGCCTGTCCGTCGCCCTCGTCGCCGTCTCGGTCGGTCTCCGCCTCGTCGACGGCAGCCTCGGCCTCGGGGTCGGACTCCTCGTACTGCTTCTTGCCCCGGAGGCGTTCCTCCCGCTGCGCCAGGTCGGGGCCAACTACCATGCGGCCGCCGACGGTGTCGCGGCGGCAGAAGACGTCTTCGCCATCCTCGAAGCAGCTGAGACCTCGGCCACCTCCCTTCGGCGGAGCGCTGCGCCGCCACCCTCGCCGCAACCACGCGAGGGAACTCTCACGCCCGCGTCCCTCGTGTTCTCGGAGGTCAGTATCCGATACACCGGCCGTCCGGCCGTCGATCGCTTCTCGGCCGTCATCCGTGCCGGTCGCCTCACTGTACTGAGCGGACCGAGCGGTTCCGGAAAGTCCTCCCTCCTCGCGGCTCTGCTCGGATTCGTGACCTTCGATGGCGATATCCGGATCGGTGGCGAGCGCGATTCGTCTCCCGCGGCGCGACGGTCGCTCGTCGGCTGGGCCGGACAGGGTGGCACCCTCGTCGAGGGCACCGTGCGCGACAATGTCTCACTCGGGTCTCGACGGGCGGATCAGGTGCTCATCCGCCGGGCCCTCGACCTCGCCGCCCTCCCCTTCCTCGATTCGTACACGAGTGTCTCCGCCACAGGCTCTGGGCTCTCCGGAGGCCAGGCCGAACGGGTCGTCGCCGCTCGAGCCATCTACCGCTGCCTCGACAGGCTGTGCCCCATCCTCGTGCTCGACGAACCGAGTGCGGCTCTCGACCCGGCGGCGGAGGCAGCGCTGCTGTCCGGACTCCGGATGCTGGCCTCCGAGGGTTACACCGTGCTCGTCGTGAGTCATCGCCCCGCCGTCATCGCCGCGGCCTACGACCACCTCCGACTTGTCGTACCGGTCATGGCCGGAGAGGTCTTCGCGGAGACCCTTCCGACCGATCCCGGTGCCGAGCTGGTCGGCCGCGCGGGGGTGCTCCATGTCTGACACGCTTCCCGACGCCCGAACCCTCGCCGTTCTTCGACTGGCCCAGCCGACTCTGCGTCGCTCGGCGCCCGGGGTCTTCTTCGGTCTTCTCTCCGCGCTCAGTTCGGTCGGACTTCTCGCGGTGTCGGCCTGGCTGATCACCCGGGCCGCCGAACATCCGCCGATCCTGTTCCTCTCCGCG
>JAYVNU010000256.1:0-3542 GCA_043758345.1 Lacisediminihabitans sp. | reverse complement strand
TCGTCTCGCCGCGCGGGATGGTGACGTTCGTCACCCCGTCGGTCACATAGGCGCCGAACCGGCCGTCTTTGATCCGAATCGGCTTTCCACTCTCCGGGTCTGCGTCAAATTCCTTGAGCGCGCTCGAGGCACGGCGGGCGCCGTACTTCGGCTGCGAGTAGAGCTCGAGTGCGCCGGCGAGGTCGATCTCGAAGATCTGATCTTCGTCGGTGAGCGAGCGCGTGTCGGCGCCCTTCTTGAGATAGGGCCCGAATTTGCCGTTCTGGGCGAAGATCTCCTCGCCGGACTCCGGATCCGCCCCGACGATGAGGGGAAGACTGAGCAGGCGCAGAGCGGTTTCGAGGTCGACGGTCGCGAGATCCATCGACTTGAAGAGGGATGCCGTGCGTGCTTTGACGGCGGCGGCCTTCTTCGGCGCAACCTTCTTCCTGATCGGCTTGAGCTCGCCCGTCTTCGGGTCGACCACATCCGCGATGGTCTCGACGACGACCGGCGGCGCGTCGACGACCGGGGCGACCTCCGTGATGTACGGGCCGAAACGACCGTCTTTCGCGACGATGTTCTTGCCGTTGTCGGGGTTCACCCCGATGACCCTGTCGACGACGACCGGGGCATCGACGAGCTCGTGAGCCTTCGCCACCGTGAGCTCGTCGGGTGCCAACTCCTGGGGGATGTTGACGCGGCGCGGGGTGGTTTCGGGTGCGGCATCCGGATCCGTGACCTCGAGGTACGGACCGTACTTTCCGATGCGGAGAGTGACCTCGTCATCGAGCTTGATCGAGTTGATGGTCTTCGCGTCGATGTCGCCCATGTTGTCGATGACCACGCGCAGTCCGCGGTGCTTCGCACCCCCGAAGTAGAAGCTCTTCAGCCATTCGACGCGGTCTTCCTGGCCGTCGGCGATTCGGTCGAGGTCGTCCTCCATTCCGGCGGTGAAGTCGTACTGCACGAGGTCGCCGAAGAAGTCCTCGAGGAGGCGCACGACGGAGAAGGCGATCCAGTTCGGGACGAGGGCGGTGCCGCGGGGGGTGACATAGCCACGGTCGATGATGGTTGAGATGATCGAAGCATAGGTCGACGGTCGACCGATCCCCAGCTCTTCGAGCGTCTTGACGAGGCTTGCCTCGGTGTAGCGCGGCGGGGCGCTCGTCTCGTGGCCCTTCGCCTCGACGTCAACCACGATCAACTTCTGGCCGGCGGTCAGCGGGGGCAGTTTCGCCTCGGTCGACTCGGCGGTCTCGTTACGCTCTTCGTCGCGGCTCTCCTCATAGGCCTGGAGGAATCCGCGGAAGGTGATGACCGTGCCGCTCGCTGCGAACTCTGCGACACCGCCGTCTTTCAGCGGCCCGGCGGAGATGGCGACGGATGCCGTCGAGCCCTTCGCGTCTGCCATCTGCGACGCGACGGTGCGCTTCCAGATCAGGTCGTAGAGCTTCCAGTCATTGCCGCGAAGCGTGCCCTCGAGCTCGCCGGGAGTGCGGAACGTTTCGCCGGCCGGACGGATCGCCTCATGGGCCTCCTGCGCGTTCTTGCTCTTGCTCGCGTAGACCCGCGGCTTCTCCGACACGCTCTCCTGGCCGTAGAGCTTCGCGGCCTGAGAACGCGCCGCCGTCATCGCCTGCTGCGAGAGGTTGAGCGAGTCCGTTCGCATGTAGGTGATGTAGCCGTTCTCATACAGTCCCTGTGCCACGCTCATCGTCTGGCGAGCGGAGAAGCGCAGCTTGCGCGCAGCCTCCTGCTGCAGGGTCGAGGTGCTGAAGGGTGCGGCTGGCCGCCTCGTGTACGGCTTCGAATCGACGCTGACGACCACGACATCCACGCTCGGATCCCGCAGCTCGGTCGCGAGGGACTCTGTCGCCTTCTCGTCGAGCGCGACGGCATCGGCCTTGCCACCCCTCGCGACCTTGAGGAGCCCCCGATCGTCGAAGTCACGTCCGGTTGCGACGCGGTTGCCGCCGAGGCGAGCCAGCCTCGCGTCGAAATTGACGGAATCGGTGGATGCCGCCAGCAGCGCCGAGAGATCCCAGTAACCTGCGGAGACGAAAGCGAGGCGTTCACGCTCACGGTCGACGACGAGGCGGGTCGCCGCGGACTGCACGCGCCCGGCGGACAGGCCGGGCCCGATTTTGCGCCACAGCACCGGTGACACTTCATAGCCATAGAGACGGTCGAGGATGCGGCGGGTCTCCTGGGCATCCACAAGCGCCGTGTCGATGTCGCGAGTGTTGTCGCGCGCCCGCTGGATCGCTTCCTTCGTGATCTCGTGGAAGACCATTCGCTTGACGGGGACCTTCGGCTTCAACTCATCGAGGAGGTGCCAGGCGATGGCCTCGCCCTCGCGGTCCTCATCAGTTGCGAGGTAGAGCTCGTCGGCATTCTTCAAAGCGCGTTTGAGTTCTGCGACCGTCTTCTTCTTCTGGTCGGACACCACATAGTACGGAGCGAATCCGTTCTCGACGTCGATTGAGAATTTGCCGAGGGAACCCTTCTTCAGCTCCGGCGGAAGATTTTTAGGCTCGATCAGGTCGCGGATGTGACCGACCGAGGCGAGCACCTCATATCCGTCTCCCAGGTACTGGGCGATCGTCTTCGCCTTCGCGGGCGACTCGACTATGACCAGCTTCTTCGTGCCAGGCACGTGACTCCTTGCGTCAGCGGCGCGCACGCCGCAGGGTGACAAACCTCGCCCAGCATATGGTCACTGCGCGAGATCACGACGCCGACGGGGTCATTGGCGGGATATCGCCCGACAAGGCACACCATACACACAGAAATGGGGAGGAAAGCCAATTGGTCAGGTACCGGGTGGTCCGGCGGTCGCGGTTATGGCTACCCGGAACCCGAGAACGACGGTCGATACGGTGACGGTGACGACGGCCGCGTCGATGTCGCAGCGGGTGATGTCCGCGCGGTTCGATGCCGCGACCAGCGTCGCCGCTTCGCACGGATAACCCGGCAGCAGCCCCGACGCGACGTCTGCCGCAGCGAGGGCCGAGGCATCCGCTGCCGTGGCGATGGAGTGCCTGGTCACGAGCACCGCGACCAACGGTACGAACAGCGACAGCAGGGTGAGCGTGGCCGCGAGGATCGCGATGACCAGGATCGAACCGGAGCCACGCTCGCTCGTGATCACGGGGGCTCTCCGACCGGATCGCCGCCGAGAGCACAACTGCGCGCGCTCAACGTCACAGCCCCGAACAGCCCGGCGCCGAGCGAGCCGGATGCCGTCGCCACAACACAGTCCAAATCGCCCCGGGCGGTCGACGAGATCGCCGCACCCGGAACGAGGCTCGCCGCCCTCGACGCGGCGAGACCGACGCTCTCTCCCCGGGCGATCGTGCGCGCGGCCATTCCGGCGGCATCCTGCAACCTGAGCTGGTCGCCGGCGAGCCGAAGGCCCCCGAGGCAGCATGCGAGCACGACGATCACGGCGGGGATGAGCACGGCGAATTCCGCCGTCACACTGCCCCGCTCGTTGACCCGTCTGCGGAAGTGCGACCTTCGGTGCGCATCAGCCGCCGAATGAGAGCGCACAATGCCTC
>JAYVNU010000255.1:0-3551 GCA_043758345.1 Lacisediminihabitans sp. | reverse complement strand
AAGTGCTTCTCCGCCTTCAGCAGGATGTCGGCGGCGTAGATTCCCGCTGGACCCGCGCCGACGATGGCCAGTCTCAATTTCGACATGGTGATTCCTCCAGGGGTCGGCACTCATCCGACCCGGGTTGCGTCTCAGGCGCTTCGTTCGACGATCGAATCGGCGAAGCGGGTCATGGCCTTCTTAACGGGGCCGTCGGGCAGGGGCGCGAGCGCTTCGACGGCTTCGCGGGCCCACTGGCGGGCCTCGGCGAGGGTGCGTTTCGTGACCTCGTGGTCGCGCAGTTCCGCGATGGCCGCGGCGAGATCCTCTTCGTCGGCGTCACTGTTCTCAGCGTCACTGTTCTCAGCGTCTCTGTTCTCAGTGTCACCGTAGTGCGCGGCGTTCACGTCGCGCTCGATGCGGGTGAGCAGGGCGGCGGCATCCGGATCCGTCTTCGCGAGATCGCGCAGGTAGAGGAGCGGAAGCGTCGACACCCCCGAGCGCAGGTCGGTGCCGGGCGTCTTACCCGTCTGTTCCTGTTGCGCCGCGAGGTCGATGACATCGTCGATGAGCTGGAAGGCGATGCCGACCTTCTCGCCGAAGACCATCACAGGAGCGCCGTACTCGGCCGGGGCGTTGCTGAAAATGATGCCCATCTGGCCAGCGGCCGCGATGAGCGATCCGGTCTTATCGGCGAGCACCTGGATGTAATGCGCGATGGGATCTTCGTCGTCGCGCGGTCCCATGGTCTCGCGCAGCTGGCCGAGGCACAGCCGCTCGAAGGTGTCAGCCTGCAGCTGGATCGCGCCCTCGCCGAGACTCGCCATCAGCTTGGATGCTCGCGCGAAGAGCAGATCTCCGGTGAGAATGGCGACCGAGTTGCCCCAGACCTTCTGCGCGGTCGGAACCCCGCGGCGCATGCTCGCCTCATCCATCACGTCGTCGTGATAGAGGGACGCGAGATGGGTGATCTCGAGGGACTGTGCGGCCTTCACGACGGCATCGTTTCCGCCGTCGCCCAACTGTGCGGTGAGGAGCGCCAACGTCGGCCGGATCCGCTTGCCACCGGCCTGCAGGAGGTAGCGTGTCGTCACGTCGGCGAGCTGGTCGGCGAACGTCATCTCGTTGAAGAGACCGACCTCGACGGCATCCAGTCCGGCCTCGATCGCGGCCGCGAAACGACGTTCGCTCGGCGTCGAGAAGAGTTTGTCGCCGAGGCCGAGGGCCGAGTTCAGGGTGGTGCGGCGAGCGAGCGGCATGCTCGGGGTCACTGTCTCACCTAACCGTTCGCTCATATCGATTCGCACTGTGACGAAGTACTAGGACTTCGTAGCCTCAGGCTCGGGGGGAAGGGTTTCGCCGGAAGCCTCTTCGACGGTTTCGGTCACGATGCGCTTTCGTGCCGCCGCGCGCCTGGCCGAGAGGCGTGCCGGTTTGTGCCCGCGGTGAAGGGCGACGACACCGACGGTGAGGTTGCGGTAGGCGACGCGAGTGAAGCCGGCACCGCGGATCCACTGGCTCAGGGTGACCTGGTCCGGCCATTCGCGGATGGAGTCGGCGAGGTAGGTGTAGGCCTCGGGGTTGGAGCTGGTGGCATCGACAACGGCCGGCATGATGAAACGCATGTAGGCGTTGTACCCGGCGCGGAAGAGCGCCCGCGGCGGCTTGGAGAACTCGCAGATGACGAGCCTGCCACCGGGCTTCAGCACCCGGAACATTTCGGACAGCGCCTTCTTCGGGTCTTCGACGTTACGCAGGCCGAACGAGATGGTGACCGCGCTGAACTCGTCGTCGGCGAAGGGGAGCGCCATCGCGTCTGCCTCGACGAAGGTGAACCCGGGATGCTTACGACGGCCCACCGCGATCATTCCGGCAGAGAAGTCGGCGGCCGTGACCTCCGCTCCGGTCTTGGCGAGCGCGACGGAACTCGTGCCGGTGCCGGCGGCGAGGTCGAGGATCTTCTCGCCCGCCTTCGGAGCCACAGCTTTTACCGTCGCGATGCGCCAGATGAGCGAGTTGCCCATCGACAGAACCCCGTTCGTGCGGTCGTAGTGTTGGGCGACTTCATCGAACATCGCCGCAACCTCATCGGGTTGCTTTTCCAGGTCTGCAGTCGCCACCCAACAAGTCTAGTTGAGCGTTGCTGTATGCCAGCGGGCCTTGACGGCGGCACGGATAGTCTGGAGGAGTGGCAGAATTTCCCGCGCTGACAGTCGTGACGACCGAGACCGCAGACCCCGGTGCGCTTGTGCCGTTGCTCGACCGGGAGCATCCGCTTCTGTGGTCGCGGCGGGGTTTCGGTCTCGTCGGACTCGGCGAGGCGCTCAGGCTCGAGTTCACCGGTCCCGACCGGTTCACGGATGCCGCGGCTACCTGGCGCTCGGTGGTTTCGGCCGCCACGATCACCGACCCGCTCGCCCGCACCGGCACCGGCCTCATCGCCCTCGGAAGCTTCGCGTTCAGTGATCACTCCGCGGAGAAGAGCGTGCTCATCGTGCCCTCCGTCATCATCGGGCGGGATCACGACCAGTGCTGGGTAACGACGGTCGACACGACCTTCGCCGGGCTACCGCCGGCAACCCCCCTCGGCGACCCGTTTTCTGTGGTGCTCGACCAGGGCAGTCTCGATCGGGCGGGCTATGTCGCCGCGGTCGCTATGGCCGTGTCCCGCATCCAGCACCATGAGTTGAGCAAGGTCGTGCTCGCCCGTGACGCCACGGCGCAGCTGCCGGTGGGGGCCGACATCCGCCGCATCATCGACAGCCTCGCGACCCGCTACCCGGACTGCTGGACATTCTGCGTCGACGGCTTCCTCGGCGCGAGCCCGGAGACCCTCGTCACGGTCGACAGCGGATCGGTCACCGCCCGCGTGCTCGCCGGGAGCGCTGCGCGGGGAACGGATGCCGAGTCCGACCAGGCCGCGGCGACCGGCCTCGCCACCTCGGCGAAAGACCAGGACGAGCACCAGTTCGCCGTGCAGAACGTGCTCGCGTCCCTTCGGCTGCACAGCGCGGACGTGACCGCGAGCGAGATGCCGTTCACCCTCAAGCTTCCGAACCTCTGGCACCTCGCGAGCGATATCGAGGGAGAGCTGACGGATGGCTCGACCTCCCTCGACCTAGTGCGGGCGCTGCATCCGACGGCCGCCGTCGCCGGCACCCCCACCGCGAAGGCGCTCGAGCTCATCGTCGAGCTCGAGCCGTTCGACCGTGGTCGCTACGCAGGCCCCGTCGGCTGGCTCGGAGCGGATGGCGACGGCGAGTGGGCGGTCGCGCTGCGGAGCGCGCAGGTACTCCGGCCGGCCGGCTCCGCTCCCACCATCACGGCGTTCGCCGGGGCTGGGATCGTCGCAGAGTCGGTTCCCCAGCGCGAGTTGCTCGAGACGCGGATGAAGTTTCGCCCGATCGTGGAGGCCATCGGGCTGAGCTGAGCTGGGCGGGTGCCGCTACGCCGACTCGCGCTCGACCAGCACGGTCGGCAGGGTGATCGTCGCCGGTTGCTCGCCGCCGATCGATTCGAGCAGCATCCACACCAGCTCTGAGCTGATCCGGTCGAAGGGCTGCCGCATCGTC
>JAYVNU010000254.1:0-3564 GCA_043758345.1 Lacisediminihabitans sp. | reverse complement strand
GCAACGCGAGCTATCCCGGTGAGGGTTTCCCCTGTGACACAGCGTCGGCACGGTCGGTGGTTGGTCGTGGCACCAGTTCTGTCGCGTTCGCAGTCCGGCTTGCGAGCGGTCGTGAGCAGTCGCGAGCGAGAGTAGAAGCACGCCGATGGGGAAATATGACTTCGAGTTGAGTATGGAAGAGCTGCGAGTCGTAGCCCGATACGCAGTGGCGAGCGCCCAAGAAGTGCTTCCCTTGTTCGAGGAGGCCAACTCGGAAGATTTGCGGCCGCGCTTGGCTATTCGCGCGGCCTGGGATTTTGTGCACGGTGCCGCACGAACGAGGTTGTAGCGCGTGACGGCCCTGGGGACGCTGGGCTGCCAGGGGATTTTGGACAGCAGAATTAACAGACCGCAAGGGCGAGTTTTCGGCCCGATCACGTATGCTCGGGGCTTCATCACCCTGTCACGCGAAGGACGAATCCATGAGTCGTTCACACGCCCGCGGCTGGCGGATGGCGCTCGGCGCGGTGGTAGCGTTCGTGGTTCTGGCTGGCGGTGCGGCCCCCGCCGCATCCGCCGCCTCAGTCGCTGAAGTAGCGGGACCGTCGGAGACCTTCCGCGTCGCCGTGCCAGCGGCACCGGGATCTGCTGCGACCATCAGCCTGGACGTCGACCTGTACCTGCCAGCGACATCCCGCCCCGCGCCGGCGGTACTTCTTGCCCACGGATTCGGCGGATCCAAGCGTTCGCTCGTGAAAGATGCCGAACGGATGCGTCGCGAGGGTTACGTCGTAATGGCATATTCCGCACGCGGATTCGGTCGTTCCGGCGGCCGGATCTCCCTCGACTCCCTCGACTACGAGGTCGCCGACGCGAAACGGCTCGTCGATGTTCTGGCCAGCCGCCCGCAGGTCGAGACGCGAGACGGTGACCCGGTCATCGGGGTCGTTGGAGCCTCCTACGGGGGCGCGCTCGCGCTCATTCTCGGCGCGACAGACCCGCGCATTGACACGGTCGTCGCAGGCATCACATGGAATGACCTCGCGCAAGCGCTTGTGCCCCAATCAGCGGCAGCGGATGGCGCGCGGCCTACGCCCGGCGTCTTCAAGCAGGCCTGGGCGACCCAGCTTTTCGGCGCCGCGGCATCGCCGTTCTATGGAGCCTGCGGGCGCTTCACCGCCGAGCTCTGCACCCTGTATACGAAACTCGTCGGTGGTGGGCAGCTCGATGCCGCGGATCGCGCGCTCCTCGAGGCATCCTCTCCCGCCTCGGTGCTCTCAGGCATGACCGCGCCCACCCTGCTTCTGCAGGGCAGGCAGGACACGCTCTTCGGACTCGACCAAGCCGACGCGAACGAGCGCGCGATCGCCGCGGCGGGCGCACCGGTAACGATGTCCTGGTTCGCCGGAGGGCACGACGGAGGCCAGACGGCTGGCACGGCCGGCGCCGTAGACGACTGGCTCTCCGCACACCTGCGTGGCAGATCTCCTCGACACGCTTCGTCAGAACCCTTCTCATTCACAGTGCCGACCTCGGCCCGCGGATTCGCCGAGACACGCATTGCCGCGCGGTATCCGGGGCTGAATGGTGGCAGCCTCAGAAAGTTGCCGTTGAATGGTCGCTTCGGCATCGTCGTGAATCCCCCCGGAGGGCTGCCTGCGACCATCTCGTCGCTGCCCGGAATCGGTGCGGTCGACTCGGTCATCGGGGGCATCGGCAGCGGAATCGCCGGTACCGTCACGCAACCCGCACAACAGGCGAAATTCGCCACCGGATCGATCAGCACACCCTTTGTGCTCGCCGGCTCCCCGACCGTGACGGTCGACGTACGGCTGCCGCGCTTCCGCGGAGGGGTGCGTGATCCCTCGCCATCCGGTGCCCCGGTCGAGGTGCTGCTGTTCGCCCAGTTGCGGGTCTCCTCGGGAGACTCCGACATCGCGGTCGGTGGTGGTGTCGCGCCGATGCGCGTTTCCCTCCCCGCAGACGGCTCGGCGACCCGGGTGCGGTTGACCCTGCCGGCAACGACCTGGCGCTTCGAGCGAGGCGACAAGATCGCCCTCTCGCTGCGTACAACGGATGCGGGCTACCAGGGCTCCGCCACATCCGCAACCTTCGTGGTGAACACCGAGGGCATGCTTTCCTTGCCCACGGTTGCCGCAGCGGACCCTGCCGTCGGTGGCGGTGCGCCGTCGACGGCGGCGCTCATCGGCATCCCGATCGTCATCTTGCTCGGCCTCCTCCTCGCGGTGGTCGCGGCGATCGCTGATCGACGCCGGGATCACCCTGGGCCAGTGAATGGGCCGGTCGTTGGGCTAGTCGCTGGGCCACCAGTAGGGCGACCGGATGACGCGCCTCCGCTGGTGATTCATGGCCTCACCAAGAACTATGGCGCCGGGTTCCGCGCGGTGGACAACCTCTCGTTCACGGTGCAGCGGGGCCGGGTGCTCGGCCTTCTCGGCCCGAACGGCGCGGGCAAGACCACCGCGCTCCGTATGGTCACCGGACTGCTTCGACCCGACGCAGGCGAGATCGAGATCTTCGGTGAGAAGGTCTCCCCGGGATCCCGGGTGCTTACCAGGGTCGGCTGCTTCATCGAAGGGCCGGGGTTCCTCCCCCACCTCTCCGGCCGGCGCAATCTCCAGCTGTTCTGGGCCGCGTCGGGGCGTCCCCGAGCGGACGCGCGCCTGGCCGAGGCGCTGTCTATCGCTGACCTCGGTTCGGCGGTTAATCGACGTGTGGGTGGCTATAGCCAGGGAATGAAACAGCGCCTGGCCATTGCGCAGGCGATGCTCGGGATGCCAGAACTTCTCATCCTCGACGAGCCGACCAACGGACTCGACCCGCCGCAGATCTTCGCTCTGCGCGGGGTGCTCCGCCGTTACGCCGAGACCGGACGCACCGTCATCGTGTCGTCGCACCTCCTCGGCGAGGTCGAACAGACCTGCTCCGACGTCGTGGTGATGGCCCGCGGCCGCCTGCTCGCCGCGGGACCTGTCGCAGAACTCGCCGGAGAGTCAAACGAGCTCACCATCGAGGTGACGGATGTCGAGGCCGCCCTGCACGCCGTCCATCGACTCGACGGCGCTGAAGCGCTCATGACCGCCCCCGGTACCATCCGCGTGCTGCCGGCGGGGAACGGCACGGAGGCCGTCGTGGCCGTGATCACGGAGGACGGGATCGGCATCCGCTCGGTCACCCGCGGACGGCACCTCGAGGAGACCTTCCTCGACATGGTGGGCACGGAAGGGATCATCTAATGAGCACGACAGACGCGTCGGCCTCAATCCCGCCTCCCGCTCCGGCGGCGGTCTCGGCTCCGACGTCGACTCCGTGGAGCCCCGGACCGATCCCCGGGGCCGCCGTCTCCGTTCGCCGCACCATGCCGATCCGGATCGAATTTGCCCGGCAGATCAGCCAGTGGCGCGTCCGGGTCGTTCTCATCATCTTCGCTCTGCTTCCGGTGGTTGTGCGCCTCGCCTTCCTCATGGGTGGAGCCGGTGGTCCCGCGGCCGGACGGACCGACCTCGCCGCGTTTGCGCAGGCGAGCGGCACGACGTTCACGGCGTTCATCCTCGTGATCACCGC
>JAYVNU010000253.1:0-10994 GCA_043758345.1 Lacisediminihabitans sp. | reverse complement strand
GGTCGACGATCGTGTCGGCGGGAGTTCCGACGGCCGGCACGACGAGCATGGCAGCCGACTGCTGCCCACGGAGGTCTCCGCCGGCGCCCTGTGCCGCGTCGAGCGCGGCGAGAAGTCGCAACGATAGCGAGCCTGCGGCCCCCTCGAAGGCGCGCGCCATCGTCGCCCAGACGGTGGTGTTGCGCATCATGTTCGCCTGACACGCGTAGCCGTCACCGCTGTACTGTCCAGCTTCGTCCATGCAGGCGGAGCCGGTGAATGCGACAGCCTCGCCGCGCATGTCCACGATGGCGAATTGTCGATGCTCGATTGCTGGATCGCCCTTACGAAGGGTGGCGGATGCCTCGGCGGCGGATATCCCCTCGCGCAGCAGGTCGAGGCCCCGATGTTTGAAACTCAGATTGGGGCTCGCCTGGGTCGCGATAGCGCCGACGCCGGCTAGCCCCGCCACGACGACCGACCCGACCGAGAACCAGTGGGACTGGACAGCAACGCCCAGCTCACCCGTTGCGGAGTCCCTTGCGACAATCGAATACGTCATGGTCCAAGTATGCCAAGCCGAAGCGGGGGTCTCGCGACGGCCGAATTCCCGGACCGTCGATATTTCATTCGACGGCGCCACACCCTCTCAGGAAGTTCTCCCGCGGAATGTGACGATCGGACTGACCTCGGTCCATCCGAGACTGCGGTAAAGATGCTGCCCATCCGTCGAGGCCATCAGTAGTCCCGTCATTGCGTGTCGATCGGCCGCCCACGACGTGAGCCCAGCCATGATCAGGCTCCCGAGACCGCGGCGTCGGAACCGTGGCACGGCGCCGATTCGGTCGAAGACCACGTCGGACCCGTGTAGAGCCGCCTGCCCTCGTGCCGCAGTCTCGCCTTCGCGCTCGATTCGAACACGCGCGACAGCATCGTCCTCCTCAAGGAGGATCTCGTGAGGGAGTTCGACTCGGGCGATGGCGACCGTCATCATCTTTTCCGCATGAGTCAGCGGCTCCAGGGCGGAGAGCGCCGCACGCGCGTCATCATCTATGTCACCGACGATGGTCAGCCACACGTCGGGCCGGCCGGCCGCTTGGGCCACGAATTGGCCCACCTCCTCCGGTGACGGGAGAGCGACGACGTATTCGAGCGAGCGAGTCTCGGCCGCGACCTCAACACGCCATCCGCGGCCGAACTGTTCTCCTGTGGTACCGCGGGAGATGGCCCATCCCGCCACCCACCGGTCTACCAACTCGGTCACCTGCGCCACTTTCGAACCGTACCCGAAATCCATCCGACTCCTTTCTCGCCGAGCGGTATGGCTACGAGCGCGGACCTAACATTGAGGCGTGACCAGCCTGTCAGCTCCGCGACTACCGACCACTCTCGATCTGAGCGGGCGCAGGGCCCTCGTCAGCGGGGCCGGCAGCAGGACGGGAATCGGAATGGCCACTGCGCGTGCGCTCGGGCAACTCGGCGCATCGGTGGCCATCACCTCCACGAGCGACCGCATTCACGACAGGGTCGCCGAGCTGCTCGTCGAGGGCATCGACGCGTCAGGCTTCGTGGCCCGTCTGGACACCGAGGACGGCGTGTCGCAGCTGCAGTCGGGGTTGGCCGCGGCATCCATCGAACCTGTGATCCTGGTCAACAATGCTGGAATGATCAGCGTCTCCGACGGGGAAATGATCTCCGGTGATGTGCTCTCGGACCCCTCGGACTGGACGCGAGGCCTGGAGATGAACCTGACCAGCGCCTTTCTGCTCACGAGAGCGATGATGCCCGCCATGCGGGCCGCGGGGTGGGGTCGGATCGTGAATGTATCGAGCGTCACCGGTGCGGTGATGGCATCCCGCTCCGACATCGCCTACGCTGCCGCGAAAGCCGGCATGGTCGGGCTGACGAAGGCGCTCGCGGTGGACGAGGCGTCGAAGGGGATCACGGCGAACGCCGTCGCCCCGGGATGGATCGCCACTGGGTCTCAACTCGAGACCGAAGTGCGGGAGGGTTCGCGCGTTCCGATGGCGCGCAGCGGCACCGCCGTCGAGGTCGCGGCCGCGATCGCGTGGCTGGCATCGCCCGGCGCGTCGTACATCACCGGCCAACTCATAGTCATCGATGGAGGCAATTCTGTCGCCGAACAGAGGATCCAGTAGTTCTTCCCGCGTGGGATCGATGGAGATCCTGGCTCCCTACGGGATTGCTACAGTCGAATCGACGTCGACCAGACCTGAGGTGGCCTGCGGACCCTCGTGCACGACGGTTTCCTCGTCGAGGTCGGACGCCGCCTGCTCGAACTGGGAGTTATAGAGCCGCCAGTAGGCGCCCTCGCGCGCGATCAGTTCGGCGTGCGTTCCCTGCTCGACGATGTCACCCTGCTCCATGACGAGGATCAGGTCGGCGTCGCGAATAGTGGACAGTCGGTGCGCGATCACAAACGAAGTCCGGCCCGAACGCAAAGCGGCCATGGCATGCTGAAGCAGCAGCTCTGTTCGCGTGTCGACCGAGCTGGTCGCCTCATCGAGGATGAGCACGGACGGCTGAGCCACGAACGCGCGGGCGATCGTGATGAGCTGCTTTTCTCCGGCCGACACATTGGACGCATCCTCGTCGAGCACGGTGTCATAGCCTTCGGGCAGCGAGTGGACGAAGCGGTCGACGTAGGTTGCCTTGGCCGCACTGAGCACTTCCTCGTCGGTCGCCTCCTGCCGGCCGTAACGGATGTTCTCGCGAATGGTCCCCGCGAACAACCACGGATCCTGAAGCACCATTCCGGTGCGCGCGCGCAGATCGTGGCGGCGAAGGTCGGCGATGTTCTGCCCGTCCAGCAGGATGCGACCGCCATCCAACTCGTAGAACCGCATGATGAGATTGACCAGGGTGGTCTTCCCGGCGCCAGTCGGTCCGACGATCGCGACCGTCTGCCCCGGCTCGACCGCGAAGCTCAGGTCGCGGATCACCGGACGCTCTGGTAAGTAGGCGAAGGCGACGTTCTCGAAGACGATCGTGCCGGCCCCGACCACAGGGACTGGAGCGTCACTGGCATCCGCTTCCTGCTCATCGGCGTCGAGCAGATCGAAGACCCGTTCAGCGGATGCCGTGCCGGACTGCACCACGGCTGCCATACCGCCGAGCTCGGACGACGGCTGAGTGAACTGCTGTGAGTACTGGATGAACGCCTGCACGTCACCGAGACGGAGCTGGCCACTCGCCACCATGAGACCACCGAGCACTGCAATGCCGACATAGGTGAGGTTGCCGACGAACATCATGGCGGGCATCATGATGCCCGAAAGGAACTGTGCTCGGAACGATGCCCGATAGAGCTCCTCATTCTCGGCTGTGAACCCGTCAAGTGCACTCTGCTCGCGCCC
The DNA here is from genome assembly GCA_043758345.1 of Lacisediminihabitans sp. GTDB lineage: Bacteria > Actinomycetota > Actinomycetes > Actinomycetales > Microbacteriaceae > Lacisediminihabitans. The sequence goes on along the minus strand of JAYVNU010000253.1, from coordinate 7,638 downwards.
GAACACCTTGACGAGCGCATGCCCTGAGAAAGACTCCTCGACGCGAGCGTTCAGACGGCCGACCTTGCGCCACTGGAGGCCGAACGCCTTCTGCGATTTCGGCCCGATGACGCCGAAGATGACGCCCATCAGCGGCAGGCTCACCAGCGCGACGATCGCGAGCTGCCAGGAGATCGACAACATCATGATCAGCACGCCCACCACGGTGAGCACGCTGGTCAGGGCGGTCGAGAGCGACTGCTGCATCGTCTGCGTGATGTTGTCGATGTCATTGGTGACGCGTGAGATCACCTCTCCCCGCTGCACCCTGTCGAAGTAGCCGAGCGGCATGCGGTTGATCTTGGCTTCGACCTTCTCGCGGAGTTCGAACATCGTCGACATCATGATCACGTTGATCACATATCCCTGCACCCAGCTCAGGATGGATGCCCCGAGGTAGAGGAAGAGAACCACGATCAGCATCTGGGTCAGACGGGCGAAATCGACACCGCTACCGGGGGTGAGTTGCATGGTCGAGACGATATTGGCGAGGTTGTCCTGACCGGACGCGCGCAGCTGTGCAACGGCCTGTGCCTGGGTGATTCCCGCAGGGAGTTGTTTCGAGATCACGCCCTCGAAGATGATGTTGGTGGCCTCGCCGAGCACCCTCGGAGCAATCACAGACAGCGTCACCCCGATCGCACCGAGCAATGAGACGAAGCCGAAAGCGAGTGCATGTGGTCTGAGCAGACCGATCAAGCGACCGAAGCTCTTGCGGAAATTTGTCGCCTTTCCGGGCTTGACACTCGACCAGTCGTCGGAGGCGAGACGGGATTGCTCAGCGAGCTCGAGTTCGAGCTTTTCCTCTTCAGAGACCGGCGTGGGGGTGGATGAGGTCATGATGTGGCACCCACTCCCAGCTGGGATTCGACGATCTCTCGATATGTCTCGCAGGTGACGAGAAGTTGCTCGTGGGTGCCGAGCCCGACGAGACCCGCGTCGTCGAGAACGACGATGCGATCCGCGTCGATGATGGTCGACACTCGCTGGGCGACCACGATCTTCGTGACCTCCGGAAGCTCGTGCCAGAGCGCCTGCCTCAGTCGCGCGTCGGTCGTGAGGTCGAGCGCTGAAAAGGAATCGTCGAAGACGAGCACGGCGGGCGCGTGAACGATGGCACGAGCGATCGCGAGTCGCTGACGTTGCCCGCCGGACACGTTCGTGCCGCCCTGCGATATTCGTGCCGCGAGTCCGCCATCCATCGCCCTGACGAAGTCGCTTGCCTGAGCGATCTCCAGGGCTCGCCACAGCTCGTCATCGGTGGCGTTCTCTCGCCCGAATCGCAGATTGGATTCGACAGTCCCGCTGAAGAGGAACGGTCGCTGCGGCACCAGACCGATGCTGTTCCACAACAGGTCGAGATCGGAGCGGCGCACATCCACACCGCCGACGAGCACGGTTCCGCCCGTCACGTCGAAGAGCCGCGGAATCAGGGAGACCACCGTGGTCTTGCCCGCGCCGGTCGACCCGACGACGGCAACGGTATCACCGGGGGCAGCCGCGAACGTTATGCCGGAGATGACGGGATGCTGGGCACCCGGATACGTGAAAGCCACGTCGCGGAATTCGAGCGAACCGGGCGTCGGGAAGACGGTGACGGCATCCGTCGGGCGCACCAGCGTCGACTCGCTCGACAACACCTCGGTGATCCGCTCTGCTGAGACGGCAGCGCGCGGAATCATGATCGTCATGAAACTCGCCATCAGTACCCCCATCAGGATCTGCATGATGTACGCCATGAAGGCGAAGAGAGTGCCGACCTGGATGTCACCGTGGTCGACACGGATCCCGCCGAACCAGATGACCCCCACGACCGTGACATTGAGCACCAGCATGGCAAGAGGGAAAAGGAGCACGAAGAGTTCGCCGACCTTTCGGCCTATCACCATGATGTCGCGATTCGCGCCACGAAAACGCGCGGCTTCGATGTCTTCGCGCACGAATGCTCGCACGACGCGGATGCCGGTGAGCTGCTCTCGCATGATGCGGTTCACCGAGTCGAGCTTCTTCTGGTAGCCGCGGAACAACGGCACCATTCGCCCGATGATGAGACCGGCCATGACCAGCAGCACCGGTACCGCGACGGCGATCAGCCAGCTGAGGCCGACGTCCTGCCGCAGCGCCATGATGATGCCGCCGATGGCCAGCAGTGGCGCGGTCACGAACATGGTCGCACCCATCATCGCGAGCATCTGCACCTGCTGCACGTCGTTGGTGTTTCGGGTGATGAGCGACCCGGGGCCGAACTGCGAGACTTCCCGTTCGGAGAAACCACTGACGCGCTCGAAGACACTGTCGCGGATATCCCGGCCCATCTGCATCGCAGCATTGGCGGCGAAGTAGGTGGCGAGGATCGAGCACGCGATCTGGCCGAGCGAGATGCCGAGCATGACCATCCCCGTCGACCAGATGTAGTTCGTGTTCCCGGTGGCGACACCCTTGTTGATGATGTCGGCATTGAGGCTCGGCAGATACAGAGAAGCCATCGCTGACGCGAACTGGAACAGAAGCACACCGGCAAGCAACCAGCGGTAACGCTTCAGGTAGCGGATGAGGAGTTTTCCGAGCATGGTCTCTCCTTGAGACGTGGTCTGCCCGCGACGGGCCCCGGCAACGTCGCGAACCGGGTGATGGTCACTATGGTCGCAGCTTCCGACATTCGATGGGTGGTCGATTTTTTACGGGGCCGAAGGCTGCGCTGCGGGCGACGGTTCTCTATGCGCTCGCTAGGCTGACTCCCGTTGCCGAGTTGTGCTTGTTCTCGATCAGTGACCGTGGACTGCACGCTGAGTGACACTACCTGCCGCTCGAGGGACAGAAATGAGAAGACCGCAATGGCAACACCCGCGCAATCGAGCCTGAAGGGGTTCTCCGCTCTCGTGGGAGCCACGTCCCTCGCGATCTTCCTCCAGTCGGTGACTGCGGGAGAGTTCGTGTCTCAGGACCACCGCGAAGGCTGGATAGCATCACACGACATCGTTTCCAATGTCGTCGCGGTGCTCGCGCTCGCCACCATGGTCTTCACGATCGTCCGGTTGCGCACTACGAGTCGGCCGCTCCTGGTCGGCACGATCGTGCTGTTCGTTCTGATCGTGATGCAGATCGTGCTCGGCTACCAGATCACGGACAACAAACAGGATTGGCTGATCGGCATTCACGTGCCGCTCGCCCTCATCATCTTCGGGATCGCCGTCTGGTTGCCGATCGCGGCCGTCTCGTTGCGCCGCGCGGCGGCGAAGACCGCCTGACACTGCCCGCGGACGGAGTCCTGGCCCCGTGCGCTACGGAAAAACGTCGTAAATCGAAGCAGTGGCGCACGTGCTGGACACATCTCCCTGAACCCCGGATGGATCGTTGAACGACATCGGGTCGATGACGTTCCTCGTCCAACCCGCGATGGATTCGACATCCATCTCGCTTTTCAGAGAGGGACTAGTCGGCCACCAGCGGATCATCCGCTCGGCGGTCACCTGGCGGTCTGCGTTTTTCGCCTTCCGCGCGCTGAGGTATTCGACCTCCCACGCGCAGAGCCAGGTGAAATCGGCGGTCATGGTGCCCCCGCCGGCCCCTAAGACGCCGCCATCATGCTTCCCTTCGTCGAGACTCTTCGGAACGCCAATGGGATAGTGCGCTCCGCGCGGGAGCGGCTTCTTCAGTGTTGTTATGGCGTATCGATATTCGGCATAGGCCGTTCCTCGCGTAACTCGTGAAGCGCCATCCGGGTGTGAATTGACTACCGAAGCGGGTGCCGAGGCTGGGCTCGAAGGGGCCCGAGAACTGACCAGCCCGGGAGTGGCGACTGCAGCTGCAGCGCTGAGAGCGATGACGAAAACAAGGATCGCGGCGGTCTTTCGAGTGAGTTTCCGCCGCGGACGCTGCTCCTTCCCCATTTCAATGATCAGCGATTCCTGATCGACGATCTCTGCCACATCGCCGAATTCCTCGAGCGCAAGGGACGCATCTATATCTGCTGTTCCGACAGAAACAAGGTCACGAAGGTGGGAGGCGATTTCTTTCCGCAACGTCGCGCGGCGTTCGGGCGGTAGTGTCCTCGCCAATGCGTCGAACTGCGCGAGATACGCCGTCACGTAAGGGTGATCGATGATGCTGATCACCGGCCAACACCCGTGAGTGACGAATGTGTGTCAACGGTAAGGATGCCCGTGACCGCGGCCGAGAAGTGCGCCCATTCGGCACGGAACTCCAAGAGTTCGCCACGACCGAGGTCGGTGATCTCGTAATATCGCCGGGGCCTCTCCGAATCACTCAGCTTCCAAGAACTGGTGACCATCCCGGCTTCGGACAGCCTGTTCATCAACGGGTAAATGGTTCCTTGGCTCGAGAGGAGTTGCCCTGCTGCATTGAGCTCGCTGACCAGTTCGAGGCCATATCGCGAACGCTCTGAGAGCAAAGCCAGAATGCACGGACCGATTACTCCGCGCCTCAACTGTGTGGTTACCGAAGTCTCCGCCATGCGGTCAACTTATACCTTGTGACGCAAGACCTGAACTGTCCGGCCGGCTGGCTGTCGTCTGCGCGCACAACTCATGCTGTTTGCGTTCCGGAGGCACGCGATCCACGAGTTTCCGGGCCCATCACTCCGCCGAGAGGGAGGACTGCCTGAGTTACGAACCGGGCGGGATGCATACCGACAGCGGGGCGGTGGACGGCCTCGCCGGCGGTCGGGCCGATGGGATGCACCGTCGTCGTCGGGACGACTGCGTCGACACCGTCCAAGTCGAAACGGAAATTCAGGACTTTGGTCGGCCGCGGGGATGGTTATGGCCTCCTGGACGGCTTTTGGCAACCACAGTCCTGAATTTCCACTGTGCTGGGCATGGGCACTGCGAATTTCTGTGTGCGAAGACTGGACTACCGCAGTGATTGGTGCTCACGAGGTCAAGGAGACAGCCGCATCGCGGGGCAGACCTCCGCTGGTGCGCATAACTCCGGCTATTTGACTGTCGGACGGGAGAGATCCCCGAGTTTTCGGGGTAACCACCCCGCGGAACCGGCAAACTGCATGAGTTGCGGACCGCGCGGGTTGGTCGGGGAAGTGGGGCCGACGAACTACTTCGCCACCGCGATGTTCACCAGCCGCGGCGCCCGCACGATGACGTTGAGGATCGCCGCATCGCCGATCGTGCGGATGACGGCGGCGGATTGACGCGCCAGCTTCTCCAGCTCGGCCGGCTCGATCTTTGGGCTGACCTCGAATCGGTCGCGAACCTTGCCGTTGACCTGCACCACCGCGGTGACCGAGGTCTCGACGAGCAGGGTCTTGTCGGCCTTGCGCCAGCCGTACTGCGCGACGGATGCCGGGTATCCGAGGGTCTCCCACATCTCCTCGGCCGTGTATGGCGCGAAGAGCGAGAGAGCGAGCGTCACGGTCTCGGTCGCCTCGCGCACGGCGGCATCTCCGCCACCCGGGCCCGAGTCGATCGCCTTACGGGTGGCATTGACGAGCTCCATGAGGCGTGCGACGACGACGTTGAACTTGAACGACTCGATCAGCCCGGGGGCTTCGGCGAGGAAGCGATGCGTCACGCGGCGGAGGGCCGCGTCTCCCGACTTCCACTCGATCTCGGGGGCGCTCGAAACATCCTGGGCGAGGCGCCAGGCGCGCGCGAGGAACTTCGCGGAGCCGGCGGGAGAGACATCCTCCCAGTTGATGTCGTCCTCGGGCGGACCGGCGAACACCATCGTGAGGCGGATCGCGTCGACCCCGTGCGCGGCGATCTCATCGCCGAGGTTGACACCACCCTTGCTCTTCGACATCTTCGAGCCGCCGGAGAGCACCATCCCCTGGTTCAGCAGAGCGCTGAAGGGTTCGGTGAACGAGACGTACCCGAGGTCGAAAAGGACCTTTGTGATGAACCGCGCATAGAGCAGGTGCAGGATCGCGTGCTCGACACCGCCGACATACTGGTCGACTGGAGCCCACTTGTCGGCTTCCTTCGGATCGAATGGACGCGACGAGTCGTGCGGGTTCAGGAATCGAAGGAAGTACCACGAGCTGTCGACAAAAGTATCCATAGTGTCGGGGTCGCGCTTCGCCGGCTCTCCGGTCAGGGGATTTTTGACGTTCACCCAGTCCTCAGCGGCTCCGAGCGGCGATTGGCCCTTTGGCTTCAGGTCGAGCCCCGCTGTGGGCGGAAGGACAACGGGCAGCTGGTCTTCGGCGACCGGGATCAGGTCGCCGTTCTCTGCGTGGATGATGGGAATCGGGGTTCCCCAGTAACGCTGCCGGCTGATCAGCCAGTCCCGAAGGCGGTAATTCTTCGCGGCACGTCCGGTGCCGGAAGCCTGCAGCTGCTCGATGATGCGTTTGATGGCCGTTGAGCGGCTGAGGCCGTTGAGCGGACCGGAGTTGATCATCCGGCCCTCTCCGACGAGCGCCACGCCGGTGTGCGCCGGGTCGAGCGGCGGAAGGTCGTCGGGCAGTTCCGCCTCACCCGTCTCCGGGTTGATCGGCAGCACCGGGATCGCCCCGGTCACTGGCGCGTTGGTGTCGAGCACGACGGTCACCGGGAGGTGGAATTTGCGTGCGAAGTCGAGGTCGCGCTGATCGTGGGCTGGCACGGCCATCACCGCGCCGTGTCCATAGTCGGCGAGAACGTAATCCGCCGCCCAGATCGGCAGACGTGCGCCGTCGGCCGGGTTGATCGCATACCGCCCGAGGAATACGCCGGTCTTCTCGCGGGTCGCGTCTTGACGGTCGATCTCCGACGTCTTCTGAACCTGCGCCAAATAGTCGGCGAAGGGCTGCTGATACTGCTCCGCGGCCCCACTGATCAGTTCGGCGGCGAGATCGGAGTCGGGTGCGACGACCATGAACGTCGCGCCATACAGCGTGTCGGGGCGCGTCGTGAAGACGGTGACCTTCGCGTCGCGTCCTTCGATTGCGAAGTCGACATCCGCTCCGATCGAACGTCCGATCCAGTTGCGCTGCATCGTGAGCACCTTGGCGGGCCACGATCCCTCGAGCTGGTTCAGATCGTCGAGCAGACGATCGGCGTAGTCGGTGATCTTGAAGTACCACTGCGTCAACTTCTTCTTGACGACGACGGCGCCGGAGCGATCCGAGGTGCCGTCCGCCAGCACCTGCTCGTTGGCGAGGACGGTCTGGTCCACCGGATCCCAGTTCACCCAGCTCTCCTTGCGGTAGGCGAGGCCTTTCTCGTAGAGCTTCAGGAACAGCCACTGGTTCCAGCGGTAATACTCGGGATCGCTCGTCGCGATCTCCCGATCCCAGTCGACGGATGTCGCATACCGCTTCATCGACGCCGCCTGCTGGGCGATGTTGGCATAGGTCCATTCGCGCGGGTCGACACCGCGCTTGATGGCGGCGTTCTCGGCCGGCAGTCCGAAGGAGTCCCAGCCGATCGGGTGCAGAACATTGAAACCCTGCTGGCGCCAGTAGCGCGCGACGACATCGGCGAGCGCGTAGGCCTCACCGTGACCCATGTGCAGGTCACCCGAGGGGTAGGAGAACATGTCGAGAATGTACTTGCGCGGACGCTTGTCGTCGGGATCGCCCGAGCGGAACGGCTTCAGCTCGTCCCAGCGACGCTGCCATTTCCCCTGCAGCGCTGCCGG
>JAYVNU010000252.1:0-11031 GCA_043758345.1 Lacisediminihabitans sp. | reverse complement strand
CGCGCTTACGGATGCGGCACAACCCTTTCACGGTCACTCCGGATGCCCGAGACCGCTGGCTGCTGCACATGCGCGCGGCCGTCGACACGCTCGCGCTGTCTCCCCTCGACGACGCGACGCTCTGGGACTACCTCGACCGCGCCGCCCACGCGATGGTCAACACCTTCGACGAGTAGCGCCCCCTCCGCGGCACAGGGGGGGCCAGCGCACCGAGACGTGCCGTCCAGCCGGAGCGGCTAGCGTTAAGCGAGCACCCCGCGACGAAGGAGCCGCAGCATGACCGAACGTGAACCCGACGCGATCGTGGTGGGGGCCGGCCTGTCCGGGCTCGTCGCAGCCTCGGAGCTTGTGGATGCCGGCAAGCGCGTCACCATCCTCGAGCAGGAGCCGGCCGCGAGCTTCGGCGGTCAGGCCTGGTGGTCGTTCGGTGGCCTGTTCCTCGTCGATTCTCCTGAACAGCGCCGCATGGGCGTCAAGGACTCGATCGAGCTCGCCCGGCAGGACTGGTTCGGCTCCGCCGGCTTCGACCGGGATGAGGATGCCTGGCCGAGGAAGTGGGCCGAGGCGTACCTCGACTTCGCCGCCGGCGAGAAGCGCGCCTGGCTGAAGGAGCAGGGCATCGGCCTGTTCCCGCTCGTCGGCTGGGCCGAGCGTGGCGGCTACACGGCCCTCGGTCACGGCAACTCCGTTCCGCGCTTCCACGTCACCTGGGGTACCGGGCCCGGAGTGCTCGAGCCGTTCGTGCGCCGCGTTCGAGCGGGGGTCGCATCCGGTCTCGTCACGCTCTCGTTCCGCCACCGGGTGGACGAGTTGATCGTCGAGAACGGCGCGGTCGTCGGGGTTCGCGGCGCGATCCTCACTCCCGATAGTGCAGAGCGTGGGGCCCCGAGCAATCGCGATGTCTCCGCAGATTTCGAACTGCGCGCCCCCGCGGTCATCGTCACGAGCGGTGGAATCGGCGGCAACCACGACCTCGTGCGCGAACAGTGGCCGGTGCGTATGGGGAAAGCTCCGGAGAAGCTGCTCTCCGGAGTGCCGGCCCACGTGGACGGACGGATGCTCGGCATCAGCAAGACCGCCGGCGCCACCCTCATCAACGGCGATCGCATGTGGCACTACACGGAGGGCATCGAGAACTACGCGCCGGTCTGGGAGCGTCACGGCATCCGCATCCTGCCCGGCCCGTCGTCCGTCTGGTTCGATGCAACGGGTAAGCGACTGCCGGTGCCGCTCTTCCCCGGTTTCGACACCCTCGGAACGCTCGAACACCTGATGACAACCGGCTATTCGCATTCCTGGTTCGTGCTCACCCAGAAGATCATCGAGAAGGAGTTCGCCCTCTCTGGAAGCGAACAGAATCCCGACCTGACCGGGAAAGACCTGAAGCTTCTCGCAAAACGTCTCGGCAAAGGCGGGCCTGCTCCGGTCGAAGCGTTCAAGACCAAGGGAGCGGATTTCGTCGTAGCCGACACCCTCGACGAGTTGCTCGCCGGCATGCAGCGCATCTCGCCGGAGGTCACGATCGATGCAGCGAACATCCGTCGCGAGGTTGAGGCGAGAGATCGCGAACTCGCCAATCACTTCGCGAAGGATGCGCAGATCAACGCCATCCGGCAGGCTCGCCACTATCTCGGCGATAAGATCATGCGCACCGCGAAACCGCATCGCATCCTCGACCCGTCCGCCGGGCCGCTGATCGCCGTGAAGATCCACATCCTCACGCGCAAGAGCCTCGGCGGTATCCAGACCGATCTGAGCGGTCGCACTCTGGGAGCGGATGGCGCGCCGATTCCGGGTCTCTACGCGGCGGGCGAGGCCAGCGGTTTCGGGGGCGGCGGGATGCACGGCTACCGCTCGCTTGAGGGAACCTTCCTCGGCGGATGCCTGTTCTCCGGCCGTGTTGCCGGACGGGCGGTAGCAAAGCTGTAACGGAACTGTGGAACGACGGGGACCGATCAGCCGACGATCGGTCCCCGTGCAACTCAGCCGACCGGCGGCACCGGGTCGCCCTCGAGCGCCTCAGCACCTTCGAGCAGTGCCGGAGCGTGCGCGAGGGCGTTCGGCCGGACGATTCCGAGCGCGATCGCGTAAACCACGCCGAGCGCCACGAGCGCGACCGTTAGCCACGGGAGCGCGTCATACGGCGCTCCCTGGCCCGGATGCAGGTCTCCGTAAACCGGGATCGCGAGAACGGCGATGCCGATGATCGGCACGACAACCCAGAGCAACGGATTCTTGCTGACGCCCGCGGCCCTCAGCTTGAAGAACTGCACGATCAGCGCGACGTTCGCCACGAGGTACATGATGACGATTCCGAGGATGCCGTAGGTTCCGAGGAAACCGGAGGCTGTCGCCGGGTCGGTGAAGGCCGTCGACATGCATCCGATGATGATGCTCGGCACCACGAAGGCCACCGCCGCAACCCAGGGGGTCTTGAAGCGACGATGGATCGTCGAGAGTCCGCGCGGCCAGAGGCCGCCGCGCGCCCCGGCGAAGATCACGCGGGACGTCTGAGTGTTGGCCGCGACGAACGAGCTGGTCACGCTGACGAGGAACACAGCCGCGATGATCGGGACGAAGAGCGGCAGGAATCGCGCCGCCGCAGTGCCGAACGGGTTGCCATCGAGCGAAAACTCTTTCATGTGGTCGACCCCGAACGCTGTCACGATCGCGTATGACCCGAGAACGTAGATGATTCCACTGACGACGACCGCACCGACGACGGCGATGGGCACGTTGCGGCGCGGGTTGCGCGTCTCCTCGGCGAGCGGGGCGGATGCCTCGAACCCCCCGAACGCGAGCACTGCGAAGCTGAACGCCAGGAAGATGTTCGCTCCGTCGGCCCCTGTCGGCCACTCGAACGGCTTCAGAGAGAGCCCCTGGGCACCTCCCTGCGCAAGGATGGTGACGCTCAGAACGACCAGCACCACGACCTCGATCAGGTAGAGCACCACAGTGACGCGGATGCCGAACTGCAACCCGATGACCACCGGAAGAATCACGATCGCGCCATAGACGATGGTCGTGATGATCGTGAGCCCGATATTCGCTTTCAGCCCGAAGATGTTCTGCACGATGTAGCTTCCGACGAAGATGTAGATCCCGCCGAAGGCGATGATGTAGCCGACGATCGCGATGATACCGGTCGCGGTCGCGGTCGCTGCTCGTGCGCCGAGCGATCGGGCGATGTAGGTGACGAACGATCCCGCGCTCGGATAGAGGTTCGAGAACTGCGCGAGGGTCAGTCCGGTCGCGATCATGCCGACCATGCTGATCAGGAATACGAGTGGAACCGATGCTCCGGCGAGGGATGCCATCAACCCGGTGGTGAAGAACAGGTTGAACGCCGGAGCGATCTGAGCGAGGCCGGGCATGAGAACGCCGAGGAGCCCGAGCTTCTTCGAAGACTCGAGACCGGAGACAACATCGGAGGCGACTTGCGTCATGGGTGGATCCTTTCGTTCTCGCGCAGAAAACCGAGGAAAGCGGAATTGAATTCGTCGGGGTGTTCCCAGATGCAGCCGTGGCCGCCGGGGGTCGTGAGCCAGCTCGAGCCGGGGATCAGCTCGTGCAGATCGTGGGACAGTGCCGTCGGGATGAGGATGTCTTCCTCACCGGCGAGCACGAGGGTCGGCATCGTGAGCCCTCCGAGATTCGCCGTCTCGTCGTGATTCTGGATGACGGCCAGCTGGGCGAGGTAGGCGTGCACTGGCTGGTCCAGATAGCGCATCCCGGTCTCGAACTCCTTCAGCTCCGCCTCTCGCGTGCGGAAGAAGTCGAGGGTGAAGGCCCAGAGCGTCACGTCGCGCATGACGAAGGGCACGCCCAGCACCTGGGCGGCATCCGCCCACATTGAGAACATCCGCGAACAGAACGGACCGGGTGCCGCATAGGTGCAGGCCAGCGTGAGCGACTGGATGCCGGCGGGATAGGCGAGCGCGAAACGCTGGGCGATCATGCCGCCCATCGAGACGCCCATGACGTGGAAGCTCTCGAGCCCGACTTCGTCGGCCACGGCCTTCGCATCGGCCGCGAGGAGCTCGGTGCTATACGGGCCGACCGACTTACTGGTCGCCCCGATCCCACGATTGTCGAAGCTGACGACGCGGTAGCCGGCCTCGATGAGCGCCGGAACCTGGTATCCCCAGGTCTCCAGGTCGTCGGCGAGTCCGTTGATGAGCAGAATCGTCTCGGCGCCGTCGCCGTCCATTCGATAGTTGATGTCGATGCCGTTCGCGTGCAGGTAAACCATCGTGCTCCTTCGGGTCAGTTGGTCGGGGTGTTCGTGGATCCCACGCGCGAGTGCAGCGCGCGAAGTGTCTCGGCGGTGAGCGCGAAATGCTCCTCCGCCAGCCGAGCCGCGAGCTCGACATCGCGGTTGAGGATTGCACGTGCGAGCCCGGCGTGCTGCGCGATGGCTCGCGCGCGAACGTCGACGTTGTAGGGCTCGGCTTCGAAGCCGAGGCTGACGTCCCGTCGCATCCTCAGGCTCAGATTGACGAGTTGCGAATTCGCGGTCGCGGTGGCGATCGTCTGGTGCAGCTCGAGGTCGGCCACCCGCGACGACTCGCGATCGCTGTCTGCCGCCTGGTAGCTGCGAACCGCCTGAAGAATTCGCCGGGCGTCATCCGCTGTGTGCCGAATGGCGGCCGTTCGCGCGATCTGCTGCTCGATCAGCGAGCGGAAGTCGAGCGTCACCTCGAGCTGATTCCAGCCCGGCTCGAGCGCCCGACGCACCATCGAATCGGACGCCGGCCCCCACTGTGAGAGGACGAAGGTTCCGCCGTAGCGTCCACGCTGCACCTGCACGTAACCGAGAGCTGCAAGTCTCGAGAGCGCCTCGCGCACCGTCGTCGGACTCACCTCGAGCAGCAGGGACAGCTCCTGCACGGTCGGCAGTTTCTGACCGACGACGAACTGCCCGAGGGCGATGGCCGTCACGAAGCGATCGGCGATCCGCGCCCCGGCCGTCTCGGCGATCAGTGGTCGGAGCGCCACGACATCCGCGTCTCCGCTCATGATGGCGACCCGTTCGCGAACCAGCCGCGAAGAAACCGGGCGACCGTTCTCGCTGTCGCGACGATACTGGCCAACTCGACGGCCTCATCCGTGCCGTGCATGTTGCGGGTGATCGGACCGTAGGCGACCGCCGGCACGTCGAATTGGTTGAGGTAGAAACGTGCGTCCGTCGTCGAACCGATGGTCACCAGCTCGGGTGACGCGCCGTGCACGTCGCGGTGTGCGGCGGCCAGCGACGTGACGATGTCGCCGTCCGCATCCTGCAGATATCGCTCGGCCCGGTAGCCGGAGAGACTCACGCGGGGTGGATGCTCGACGAACCACTCGTCGTCGACCGTCGCGTCCTTGAGAAGTGCCCGCACTTTCGCGAGCACATCATCTGCGCTGAGGGATGCCGGATGCCCGATCCGCACCTCGAGTCTCGCAACGGAAGGGACGCTCGAGGCCCAGTCCCCAGCACTCACGGTTCCGATGTTCACGTTGTAGGGATGCCGAATCTCGGCGAACGCGACATCCGCATCGGCCCCGTCCGCGTGCGCGTCGTTGAACTCCCGCTCGAGGGTCTGAAGCGCGGCGATGATCGTCGGAACGGTCTCGATCGGATTCACCGAGGCGAGCGCGGCTTCGGCATGCCCTGCGCGCCCCTCGAGCTCGATCGACACCCAGACGAGCGCGATCCCTCCGAGCAGGATCTTGAGGTCGGTCGGCTCGAGCAGTAGCGCAGCATCGGCGAGATAGCCGGCGTGCCCGGACGCGAGGGTCCCATTACCGGTCGCCTCCTCTTCGATGGCCGCGACGACGGTGAGGGCACCTCGCTGCCACCCGGGGTCGATCGCATCGAGAGCCCAGATAGCGAGCATCCCGGCGGCGAATCCGCCCTTCATATCACCCGCGCCGCGGCCGATCAGCCAGCCGCCATCACGATGCGGCTCGAATGGTGGATGCGTCCACCCGCTGTGATCGTTCGCCGGCACGACATCCATGTGGCCGTTGATGATGAGTGTGCGACCCGCCGCTGAAGTCCCCCGCTCGCCGATCAGATCGAAGCGACCGGCATACGGCAGTCGAGCGATTCCGGCGCCCGTGCGGTCGCTGATGTCGTCGGGAATGGCCAGCCTGGTGATCTCGAACCCGCTCGACTCGAGCTCAGCGGCGAGCACATTCTGCGATCCGTGCTCCTGGCCGATCGTGCTCGGCTGAGCGACAAGACGCGCGAGCAGCACGAAGGCCCGTTCGGCGAGTTCGTCGATCGCGCGATCGAGGTCGGGTTCGAGCAAGACCGCTCCAGAGAATCAAACAACTAATGAATAGCTGTTTGGAAAAACTAGCGCCCAGGATCTGCCGCCGAAAGCCCCCTCCGGCATGATTTACCTGCCGGAAACATGACGTTCCGGGCATACGATCGAGCTCACACCCAGCGGAGGAAGAGCATGACCGACCAGAACGATGCCGTCATCAAAGAGTTCCACGACAACAACGGACGGGTTGGCGGCTATTTTTCTGGCGCAAATCTGGTCTTGCTCACGACAACCGGCGCAAAATCCGGCGAGAAGCGCATCGCGCCGGTGATGTCGTTCACGAAGAATGGAGCGGTCTACGTGATCGCGTCGAAGGCGGGCGCCGACACTAATCCGGCCTGGTACCACAACATGCTCGCCAACCCCTCGCTCTCGGTCGAGCTGGCCACCGACTCCGGCGTCGACGCGTTCGAAGCGACAGCCCTGCCGCTGCCGGAGCCCGAACGCAGTGAGCTCTACGCGGAGATCGGGGCGAAGAACCCCGGCTTCGCGGCGTATCAGGAGCAGACCTCCCGGCTCATCCCGATCGTGGAGCTGCGCCGAGCCTGATCCCGATCGCGACACCCCTACTCGACGATGATGCCGAGCTGCGCCGCGAGGAGCGGGGCGAACAGCGAGAGCTGGTAATCGTCGATCGTCGCCCCGGCGAGGCCCTCGAGCCCAGTGACCGCAGCGAATTCGCTACTGCGCAGGTCGACATCCATGCTCGTCGCGCGCGTCAGGTCGAGCGTTCCGATGTGGCAGTTCTTCAGGGCGACTCGCGTCGCCTTCACCCCGCTCAGGTCGAGATCGGTGATCGCGCAGTCCTCGAAGAGCACGTCGGTGAGCGTGGCGCCACGCAGGTTCAGGTAGTCGATCTTCCCGCCATGGATGTGCACCGACGTGAATCCCGATTCGAACAGTTCCGCAGATCCCCAGCGCGGCACCGCGATGCGAACATCGCGCCATACCGTCCTCGCCGCGAGAAGCACCGGGGCGAATGGCGCCGTCAGCAGTGAGCCGATGAACCGAGACCCCCGCAACTGCGTCTCCGAGAATGACAGCGATTCGAACTCGCACTCGTCGAAGGTCGACCCGGTCAGGTCGTAGCCGCCGAGGTCGGTGTCAGAGAAACGCTCGCCAATGCGTTCGGAGCGCGCGACGAGAACCGTCGCATCGGCGTCATCCACTCGCGGAGCCCTGAAATCGAGGCGGGGAGCCCTCGTCGGCGGCCGGTCGGTGCCGGCCATTAGCGCTGCAGCGACCAGGCCCGGCGCTTCACGAGAACATGACCGCGCTCGGTCGTGAGGCGCGTCCACGGACCGGTCTCGTAGATGCGCACCGTCTCGGCATCGCCGAGGAAGCCCAGCGAGATCGCGGCGAATGCGGCCCCTCCCGGAACGTATTCGAGCCCGTCGATCGGGCGCCCCCAGACCTCCGATCGCACGCGGTGCACGATCTGCTCGCCCGTGCCCTCCGGGATGGCCGCGGCGACCTCGTCGATGCCGGCGCGCGCCACCAGCTCAAGGGGTACCGTGCCGAACTCACCGATCTGCACCCAGCCGCCGCGCGGTGGGGAGATCGCCGTCCAGGTGACCGTATTGACCTGCATGGGAACGGTGACGACGATTGGGGCGCTCGGATCGGCCATCGCATCCGTCAGCCGCGCCAGCCGGTCGAGAAGGGACCGCACGGGCACCACGGCATCGAACTCGTGCTTCTCGGTGAGCGCGAAGGTTCGCAGCCCGAGGATCGTCGGACTCTGGTCGAGAAGCCCGACCGGATAGAAGATGGCGACATAGACGGCGAGTACACCGCCCCCCGCGATGAGCCGAACCGAACCGTCCTCCACGCGTCCGGCGCGGCCGAGAAAAACCTGGAGGTCGCCGAGGGCGTGGGAATCGACGAGCGAGAAAGTCTGGGCCATGTGATCTCTTAAACTACTAGCTGGCAGCGCTGCCACCGGCCGCACTACTTTCGCACCACCACGGAGGCCCCATGACCGATCCGCTCACAGACCTGCTCAGGGCCCTCGACCTCACCGACACCCAGGCGCGCACCAGCGAAGACATCTTCACCGGCGAGAGCCAGTGGACGCCGCAGGGGCGGGTCTTCGGCGGGCAGGTGTTGGCCCAGTCGCTCATAGCGGCGCAGCGCACGCTCGTCGAGGGACGCGCCATCCACTCGATGCACGGGTATTTCCTGCGTCCGGGAGATGCCGACTTTCCGATCACATTCTCGGTCGACCGCATCCACGATGGACGCTCGTTCTCGACGCGGCGAACGCAGGCCTATCAGGACGGCCTTCCGATCCTGTCGATGATCGCGTCGTTCCAGGATGCGAATGAGGGCCTCGAGCACCAGATCGACATGCCGACGGACCTTCCGCAGCCCGAAGACCTGCCGAGTGCGCAAGACATCCTCGGCGAGATCGACCATCCGGTGGCGCGCGTCTGGTCGAAAGGCCGTCCGTTCGATATGCGCCACGTTCCCTCCCCCGTCTTCCTCACGATCGACGGGCCACATGTCGCGCACCAGGCGGTCTGGATCAAAGCCGTCGGTCGCCTGCCCGACGACCCGAACCTGCACCGCGCCGCGCTCGCCTACGCGAGCGACTACACGATCCTCGAGCCGATCCTTCGCCGGCACGGCCTCCCCTGGATCACTCCGGGACTCAAGATCGCGAGCCTCGACCACGCCATGTGGTTCCACCGCTTCGGACGGGTGGACGAGTGGATGCTCTACACCCAGGAATCTCCGACGGCGACGGGTGGCCGCGGCCTCTCCCTCGGGCGCATCTTCAGTCGCGACGGCGTGCTGCTGGCGAGCGTCGCGCAGGAGGGCACACTGCGGGTTCCGCGCTCCTGATCTCGCCACAGGCGGCGCGACAGAAGGGCCAGGCACTTCCAGTTTCGGCAGCGGGCCGAAGGTTTCGACAGCGCGGTACGGAGCACACGCCGATTGCCGCCAGATGATTACCGCTGGTCACGGCCGAGAACGCGTCGGGCGACAACTTCGTCAACCCGGTGGCCGCGCTGGGGTCGGGGTGTCTGTGCTCTTTCATCATTCAGGAGTTGGTGGCACAGGACGGGTTGGAGTGGTGGATGTTGCTCCCTCCCGTCACTCTGCTCACTCGCGCACCACGACCTCCTGAATGGTGGAAGGACTCGGCTGCCGGGAGCATCCGACGCACGGAATGATCCGCTCGACAGCGACGGTTGAGCTCACCCCCCAGGCTGGTTCAGCACGCAGAATTCGTTGCCTTCCGGATCGGCAAGCACGACCCAGGATGCCTCGCCCTGACCGATGTCGACACTCACTGCGCCGAGCGCGACGAGGCGAGCCACCTCAGCGTTCTGATCATCCGGCCTGAAGTCGAGGTGCAGCCGGCTCTTGCCCGACTTCCTCTCATCCGTTCGCACGAAGTCCAGCCCTGGCTTTCGATCCGGGGCCGGGCGGATCTCGAACTCGTCGGCCGAGGAGTAAACGATTACCCACCCGAGCGCCTCGGCCCACCACTTGCCGAGTGCCACCGGATCGAGGGCGTGCACGATCACCTGTTCCCACTGCAAAACCATGTCCCGAGCCTAGGACCCGGGCACACGATGGCCGCACCCTCTTCCCGAGATGGGTGCCCGCGCGCGCGTCATCCGTGCTGTTTCATCATTCAGGAGTTGATGGGACTGGAGGGGCTGGAGTTATGGATGTTGCTCCCACCCGTCACTCTGGTGACTCGCGCCCCACGGTCCCCTGAATAATGAGAGCCCCGACGGGGCGCTGTCAGGGCGTTCCGCGCAGCAACACCGTTCCCGACATCGTGCGCACGTCGACGCTCCGGATGTCGGCGATCGAGAGATTCGTCGATCCCCACGGTTCGACCGCGCTGCCCGGAGTCGCGGTCCAGCTTGCGACCCGACGCGACACGCCGGAGGCATCCGTGACGTACAACTCGTATTCGAGGGACGTGCCCGGGTTGTAGTCCGGCGCCGCCGTTGCTGCCGCCGCGGCGTACTTGCAGTCCATCTTGATGCTCGTACCCCAGCGCTCGGGGGTCAGGCTAACCGACGCGGTGATCGGGCTCGTCACCACCTGATTCAGCGACACGAGTTGCGCCGAGCCGACGGCCGTGGTCGAGCTGTTCGGAGTCGAGAACACCAGCGGAATGACCAGCACGATCGCGGCCGCCGCCGCAGCCGCCGCGACGATTCCGCCGGCGATGAGACGGCGGGTGCGACGCTGAGCGGAGCGAACCAAACGCGGCAGAAGAGTGGACGGCACCGGAATCGGCTGCGGGTTCTCGAGCAACTCGGCGACCTGGGCCGCAGGCACCTTTGCGAGCAGCCCAGGCAGTCCGGCGAGCTCGACCACCGCTGCATTGCACGACACGCACCCGACGAGATGTCGTTCGTATTCGAGGCGCTCCGATGCTCCGAGTGAGCCGAGAACATAGGAGGCATCCCAGTCGGCGAAGGGATCGGCGGAGGTCATTCGGTCATCCCCCTCTCCTGAAGCGCGAGTCGCAGGGCCCGCAGTGCGTAGTGCAGCCGGGACTTCACCGTTCCGGGCGGGATGTCGAGCTCGGCCGAGATCTCGGCGATCGACTTTCCGCGATAGTAGGCATTCACCACGACGAGCCGATGATCGGGCGAGAGTGTGGCGAGGGCATCCGCTACCAGCCAGGAATCGAGCAGTGCATCCGTGCCATCCGAGACCTGCTGCTCGGGCAACGGATCGG
>JAYVNU010000251.1:0-3583 GCA_043758345.1 Lacisediminihabitans sp. | reverse complement strand
CGGACCGCCATGGGAGCTGTAGCTGACTGCGCGTGACACCGGGCCAGAATACCAGGCCTCCCGTGAGTGAATCCTCACTCAGTCAGGTGTGACGGAGGACGACCACACGCACGATGCCCCGCAGCGGACGAGCGAAACCATTCTCGCTAGAAGACCGTCGCGCCATGATCATCGACGTAACGATGCCGCTGCTGCTCGAACACGGCAACGGCGTGACGACAAAGCAGATCGCCGACAATGCCGGGGTGGAAGAGGTCACGGTCTTCCGGGCATTCGGCGACAGGGAGAGCCTCATCGACGCTGCGGTCGAGCGGTCTCTCGACCCGGAGCCCCTGCGCATCATGCTGCGGGCCATCGACTTCGACTTCCCGCTCCGAGGCCGGGTGCGTGATGTGCTCTTCCACCTGCAGGCGAGAACCACCGGATTGGTGGGCCTGATGGCCGCCCTGCATCCACGACAGCCACCCCGACGTGGGTCGGCCGACGAAATAATCGATCTCATCGATCTCATCGATCTCATCGAGAGTGTGCTTGCGCCCGATGCGGCCGACCGGCGCGTCGACGCGAGGACGATCGCGAATTATCGGCGGCTGCTCGCGTTCACGACATCCGTTCCCGCATTCAACGAACCGCACCCCTTCACGATCGACGAGCTCACCGGTTTCGTCGTCAACGGAATCCGAGGCAAAGACATCCCGTGCCGATCTCGCTGCTGCGCCCCCACCTGCGGCCCCACGTGAGGGCGTGATCAGCCTCGCCAAGTTCGGCTGCTCGATCGTGGCCGTCTACTTCAGCGCGAGGGTCGCAATGGGACTCGGCCGTGTCAGCGCCGGGGAGAAGCAACTGCTGACGATCGCGCGGGCGTTCCTCGCGCGGCCGAGTGTTCTGATCCTCGACGAGGCGACCTCCTCGGTCGACACGAGAACCGGGGTGCTCGTGCAGAAGGCGATGAACGCGCTACGCTCGGATCGCACCAGCTTCGTGATCGCCCATCGGTTGCCGACAATCCGGGATGCCGACCTCATCCTCGTCATGGCGGCGCGGGCGATCGTCGGGCAGGGCACCCATGCGGAGCTGCTCGCGGCCGAGGGCGCGTACTTCCGGCTGAGCAACGTGCGGTGTGCGGCCGCGGTGGAGTAGGCACCGGATCTCGACCGGCTCGATCACCGAAGCCCGGTTGTCGAGCGTGTCAGACCCCGTGTGTGGGCCGGTCGAGACCTCAGTGCCCAGTCAGCGGCGCCATCAGCTTCGCGACGACCGAGGGCCGGCCAAATCGACGCTCCTCGCCATCCGCGATCGCCATCGCGGTCATCCCGAGGTTCGCTCCCAAAAAGCGTAACGGCTCCGGTTCCCACTGCGGTGAGCGGTGGTTCACCCACGGCAACGCGGTGAGCTCGGAGTCGCGACCGAGCACCAGATCGGCGAGCGTGCGCCCCGCGAGATTCGTGGTGCTGAGCCCGTCGCCGACGTAGCCGCCGGCGGAAGCGATACCGGTCGCCGGGTCGTAGCTCGCGGTGGCATGCCAATCGCGGGGCACGCCGAGCGGGCCGCCCCAGGTGTGGCTGACCCGCGCACTCGCGGCGGACGGGAAGATGTCGACGAGCGTCTTTCGCAGATGCTCGAACACGCTCGGAACCAGGTCGTACGAGTCGCGGATGCCGGACGCCCAGTGATAGGCCGCGCCTCGTCCGCCGAACGCGAAGCGGTTATCCGCCGTGCGCTGCCCGTAGACCAGCAGATGCCGGAAGTCGGCGAACGTCTGCCCGTGCTCGATTCCGATCTCGCCCCAGATCCCGTCTGACAGCGGCTCGGTCGCGATCATCAGCGAATAGAGCGGAAGCACGCTGCGATGGGTCTTCGGAAGGGCAGCCCCGTATCCCTCCAGCGCGACGACGATCGTTGCCGCCGTTACAGCTCCGAGAGCGGTGCTCACTCGCCGGGGAGCCCAGTCGATCACCTCCGTGCCCTCGTGGATCGTCACGCCGAGCGACTCGACGACGCGGGCGAGCCCACGGACGAGCTTCGCCGGCTGCAGGCGTGCGCACGCCGGATCGAAAGTCGCGGCCAGAGCGCCTGCGGCGCCGTGCGCCGGCTTCACCAGGGTGATGTCGTCGACGCCGAACCGCGCCGCCTCCTCGACCTCTACCCGTGCGGCAGCCAGTTGCACCTGACTACGCGCGAGGCTGACGGTGCCCGCCTTCCTGTAGTCGCAATCGATGCCCTCGGCGGCTGCGACCCTTCCGACCTCATCGACGGTGGCGATCATGGCGCGACGCATCGCGACGGCCTGGCCACGTCCGTGCAACCGCTCGAGCTTCGCCGTCGACGCCGGGAAGAGAGCCGAGCACCAGCCGCCATTTCGTCCGGACGCGCCGAAACCGACGATGTGCTTCTCGAGCACCACGATTCGCAGAGACGGGTCGGCCCTCGCCAGGTAGTACGCGGTCCAGAGACCGGTGAGCCCGCCGCCGATGATGGCGACATCCGCGGCGATCGGGCCGGGCAGTGCTGGGCGCGGGGCCAGGTCATCCACTCCGGATTCGACGAGTGAGTCGAACCAGAAGCTCAGTCCGCGGTAGCCTCGTCGCCCGTCCGCCGCTGGACCACCACTGGCACTGCGACCATCACTCGGCACCGGTGCCCCCTAACAATGGAAATTCAGGAGTTGTGTCATCGAAACTACCGGAACAGCGCTCGGGCGGGGCTTCGCGTGACCGAAGTCCTGAATTTCCGAAGTACGCGCGCGGGCGCGGGGTCGCGGTCGCGGACACGGTGAGGGGACGGGGCCGTGCGGGAGGCGGGGTCAGAGCCGCGTCCACGCCTCGGTCAGCACGCTGCGCAGGATCTGCTCGATCTCGTCGAACTCCGGCTGGCCGATGGTCAGCGGAGGGGCGAGCTGGATGACCGGATCGCCCCGGTCGTCCGCGCGGCAGTAGAGCCCCGCATCGAAGAGTGCTTTCGACAGGAAACCGCGCAGCAGGCGCTCCGACTCGTCGTCGTCGAAGGTCTCCTTCGTCACCTTGTCTTTGACCAGCTCGATACCGAAGAAGTAACCGGCGCCGCGCACATCGCCGACGATGGGGAGGTCGTTCAGTTTCTCGAGGGTCGCGCGGAAGGCGGGGGAGTTCAGGCGCACGTTCTGGTTGAGCTTCTCCTCCTCGAAGATGTCGAGGTTCGCGAGGGCCACGGCCGACGAGACCGGATGCCCGCCGAAGGTATAGCCGTGATAGAACGACGTGTTGCCGTGTTTGAAAGGCTCGTAGATCCGATCGCTGATGATGGTCGCGCCGATGGGGGAGTAGCCGCTCGTCATACCCTTCGCACAGGTGATCATGTCGGGAATGTAGTCGTAGGCATCGCAGGCGAAGAATTCGCCGATACGTCCGAACGCGCAGATGACCTCGTCCGAGACGAGCAGCACGTCGTACTGGTCGCAGATCTCGCGAACACGCTTGAAGTAGCCGGGCGGGGGCGGAAAGCATCCTCCACTGTTCTGTACCGGCTCGAGGAATACGGCGGCGACGGTCTCCGGTCCTTCGAAGAGAATCATCTCCTCGATTCGGTTGGCAGCCCACTGCCCGAA
>JAYVNU010000250.1:0-3595 GCA_043758345.1 Lacisediminihabitans sp. | reverse complement strand
CGTGCTTCTGCTCCTTCGAGAGGGAGAGCGGCGACCAGAACCTCGTGTTGTCGAGCGCGGTGTCATAGGACGTGTCGTAGGAGAGCTTGATCTCGATCATGTGGTCGATGGAGTCGGCCGAGCGCCCGACCTTCTCTGCTCCCTCGGCGACGGCCGGGATGAGCTGCTCGGTGTAGAGCTCCATCCCCTTGCCGGAGGTGCAGATGAACCCGTCACCGGCCCGACCGGCATAGCGTGCGACGACCGGCCCGCCCGCGGCGATGTAGACGGGCACCGGAACATCCGGGCGATCGTAGATGGATGCGCCGTGCGTCGAGTAGTACTCGCCGGTAAAGTCGACGCGGTCCTCCGCCCACAGTTGTCGGATGAGGGTCACCGCCTCCCGAAGGCGGGCGAACCGCTCCTTGAACTCCGGCCAGTCCTGCGGACCGGCACCACGGAATCCGGTTGCGACCTCGTTGAGGGCCTCCCCCGTTCCGACGCCGAGCATGATGCGCCCGGGGTAGAGGCAGCCCATCGTCGCGAAGGCCTGGGCGATGACGGCGGGGTTGTAGCGAAAGGTCGGAGTCATGACCGAGGTGCCGATCTGGATGGCGGTGGTGCGCTCGCCCACCGCCGCCATCCAGGTCAGGGAGAACGGCGCATGCCCGCCCGTGTGCCGCCACGGCTGGAAATGGTCGCTGACCGCGACCGACTCCATACCGTGCTGCTCCGCGGCGACAGCGATTTCGACGAGTTCACGCGGATCGAACTGTTCTGCGGAGGCCTTGTAACCGAGTTTCAGGGGGAGCATGTGTCAATCTTCGCACCCGGGAGAACGGTCCATCGGCAGAGGTCGCAGTCATGCGTCGGTGGTCGCGTAGTGACATGGCCGGGATGTCGCGCTCAGCGGTCATGCACTCTCAACGACCTCCTCGGTGGTGACCCTTCTGCCGGGAGACGCCCGCTTCGCTCCGGAGGATTCCGCCCAGCTGACAGAATCGCGCCTCTCAGCACCGCTGCATCTCAGCGCTCGACAGTCGCAGGGTCTTCCCAGGACTCTGGCCACGCTCGGAATCGGCGGCGGGGCTGTCTACGATGCGCTGGTCGCGCTCACCGCCTTCGAGAACTCGATCCCTCCTGCCACGCGCGATCAGCGAGCGAAATCCCCCTACGGTCTCATTGACGTCACCCCGGAAATCGTGGTCTGACGGCCGGCCCCATCACTTCTGTCCCGGCGGACTTTCCGCTATGACGCTGTCGACGGCGTCGGCCCCGAGCGCCGCCGCGGCGAGGCCCATCGCATCCGCGGTGCTGAGCCGCAGCCGACGCATCTGACCGGCGAACTCTGCAGCGGCGGTCTCGGCCTGGTGTCGCACCGGGTCCGCAGATTTCGCAACGAAGGTACCGTTGCGACCTCGCGTCTCGATCAGGCCGGCGCTCTCCAGCTCACGGTACGTTCGCGCCACGGTATTGGGAGCGACGCCGAGATCGCTCGCGAGTTTACGCACGGTGGGCAGTCGGTCTTCGGGGGCGAGCCCCCCGCTGCGGATCGACTCCAGCAGCTGCAGCCGCACCTGCTCGAAGGGGGGGATCGCTGAGAGGGGATCGACGACGAGCACGATCACGTGCCGCCGGAGCTGCTGCCGGGTGCAGTTCGATCCTCGATGATCGCCGTGAGATCGGGCCACAGTCGCTCGCGGAATTGGGTCCTGGCTCGTCCGTTGCCGAAGATCACGATGGTGGCCAGCCATCCCCAGGTGAAGAACTGCAGACCTTCGTTGCTGCCCCACTGCGCGCCGGTACGAGCATCGAGCGCCTGCAGGATTCCGAGCGCGGCAGCCGCAACTGCAAGCCAGCCGACCAGGGTCTGAAGCATCCGAAGACTGCGGAGCGTTTCGCCCCGGAAGGCATCGTCCCAGGCGAGTTCGAGGGTGTCTGCGACGGGCTGGCGCTGACGCAGGACGCGGCGTTGTGCCCCGGTGCTGGCCAGCCACACCACCAGGGACAGCGCGAGGGACGGGAGTGCTGGTCCCGTGAGAAAAGTGCGTTGGTCGATCCGACCGGCCGCTCCGAGGGTGATGCCGACCACGCACAGAATGCCCGCGGCCAGCTCGCATGCCGGAGCGAGCCGAAGGCGCCAGGGGGTCACATAATCCCGAAGCGTCGTCGCCGTCGGCCTCGCGATACGAGGCGCCCCATCGCGCTGTCGGAAGAGTGAGCCCCGCAGCGACATGACAACGTCACCGATCGCCATCCCGGCGAGAACCGCAGGCGTCACGATCAGCCAGACGAAGGTCGCGGATCCGAGCGATGGATTCGTGAAAAGCAGCGCAGCCGACACCACAAGACCGACGAAACCTCCGCCGAACATCACCGAGCCTCGAACCCTGATGTGCCATCGCACCGCCACCGACACCGCGTCCGAAACCAGCGGGAGCCCCACCTGGCTCGAGAACCGGAGGACCGCTCGATCCCGGAACGCAGCGGTGTTGACACAGATCATCATGACGATAACAACGATCGCAATTGTACCGAGCACGACCCATGTGAGGGCAAGCAGGAACATGGTCACCTTTGTCTGCGGTCTGTATCACTGTGTCAATACAATTATTCGCATGAAATGAGACGAGGCGCAATGTTCGGTCCCGATCCGCTCGCTACGCTCAACCCATGACCGCCCCAACCCACACTTTCTCGGCGGCGCTCTGGCTGTGGGACTTCGAGGGCGGCACGGCGTGGGTGTTCATGACACTGCCGGAGGAGGCATCCGCCGCAATCTCGAGCGTGCCCCGACCGCCGAAGCCCGGCTTCGGGTCGATTCGCGTTACCGTGACCCTCGGTAAGTCCAGTTGGAGCACCTCGATCTTCCCCGACTCGAAGGTGGGGCGCTACATCCTGCCGATCAAGAAGGCGGTGCGGAGAGCCGAACACATCGACGTGGATGACACGGTCGAGGTAACTCTGACGATCGCGGAATGACGGCCGGCCCCCCGTCATCCACCTCCCGCTTGTGCAACCACAGTCGTGTGCGCACACGGTGGTGGATGGAAAAACTGTGAGTGGATGGCCCGGCGGTTACGCCTTCTGCAGGAAGTCCGCGACGGCCCTCGGCACATACGGGCTGACATCCCCGCCGAGGCCCGCCACCTGGCGAACCAGAGAGCTCGACACGTGGGCGTGCGCGGGATCCGGAAGCATGAAGATGGTTTCTACCCCCGCCAGGTTACGGTTCACGATCGCCATCGGGGTCTCGTAGGCGACATCCACCTGCGAGCGGATGCCCTTGACGATGACGCTCGCACCGACCTCCGTGCAGTAGTCGACGAGAAGCCCGACACTCCAGGAGGTGACCCGGATGTTGCTGGCATCGCTCGACTCTGCGATGGCCTTCTCGATGAGCGAGACGCGCTGCGCGACCGGCAGCAGAGCCGTCTTGTCGGGGTTGTGCACGACCAGTACGTGGAGTTCGTCGAAGAGGCGGGCGGCCCGCTCGATCACGTCGATATGACCGAGCGTGATCGGGTCGAAGGAACCAGGGACAACGGCGATCCTGTGCATGACAGCCAGACTATCCGCTCCCCATTGCGGGCTTGTTACCGACCGCTTTCCTGAC
>JAYVNU010000249.1:0-3608 GCA_043758345.1 Lacisediminihabitans sp. | reverse complement strand
TCGAGCTCGCTCTCGTCGGCGGACCGGTGCGAGACGCCTTCCTCGGTCGTGAGCTCCACGATCTCGACTTCACGACGAACGCCCGGCCCGACGAGATCCTCGAGATCGTTCGACCTCTCGCGGAAGCGCACTGGGATATCGGCCGCGCCTTCGGCACGATCGGCGCGAAGATCGATGGTCATACCGTCGAGATCACGACGTATCGCACCGACGCCTACGACGGCCTCACCCGCAAGCCGGTCGTCGAGTTCGGCGACAGCCTCGAAGCGGATCTCGTGCGTCGCGACTTCACCGTGAACGCGATGGCTCTCCGGCTTCCCGGGCAGGTGCTCGTCGACCCGTCCGGCGGGGTTGACGACCTCGTCGCCCGGCGGCTCGTCACTCCCTCGGCCCCCGAGATCTCGTTCGGGGACGACCCGCTTCGGATGATGCGTGCCGCCCGTTTCACCTCCCAGCTCGGGTTCACGGTCACCCTAGCGACGGCCGAGGCGATGGAGGCGCTCGCCGATCGCATCTCGATCATCTCCGTCGAGCGGGTGAGCGATGAGCTCGGCAAGTTGCTTCGAACCGCGGCGCCGCGTGCCGGTCTCGAACTCCTTGTGGACAGTGGGATCGCCGCCATCGTGCTGCCCGAACTCCCGGCGCTGCGCCTCGAGATCGACGAGCACTTCCACCATAAAGACGTCTACGAGCACAGCCTCACTGTGCTCGACCAGGCAATCGAACTCGAGGAGGCGCGGAATCCGGGACAGGCGCCCGATCTCATCCTGCGGCTCGCCGCCCTGCTGCACGACATCGGTAAGCCGTCAACGAAACGCACGGAGGCCGCCGGGGTCGTCACATTCCATCACCACGACGTCGCTGGGGCGAAACTCGCGAAGCGCCGGCTGCGCGAGTTGCGCTATGACAACGATACGATCCTCAGCGTCTCACGCCTCATCGAGCTTCACCTGCGGTTCTTCGGCTACACCGAGGGTGCCTGGACGGACTCGGCGGTTCGCCGCTACGTGCGGGATGCCGGCCCGCTGCTCGAGCGTCTGCACATCCTCACCCGGGCAGACGTCACCACCCGCAACCGTCGGAAGGCCGATCGCCTCTCCTTCGCCTATGACGACCTCGAGGAGCGCATCGTGCTGCTCGGGGAGGAGGAGGAGCTCGCCGCCATCCGTCCGGACCTCGACGGCGAGCAGATCATGCAGATCCTCGGCATTGCGGCGGGGCGCGAGGTCGGCGAGGCGTACCGCTTCCTGCTCGAGCTGCGGCTGGAGCACGGCCCGCTCGCGGTGGATGTCGCGACCGATCGCCTGCTGGCCTGGCGGGCATCCCGGCACTGATCCGACCGTCGCCGCACCCATCCCGCGAAGCCGCCACCCGGTTGCTCTTTCATAATTCAGGAGTCAGCGTGACGGGAGTGATTGGCGACGCTGTTGATGTCACTCTGGTCACTCTCGCCCCTCTGACACCACCACTTCCTGAATGATGAAAGCCTGGCGCGAGCGATATCGCTCCGCGGAAGCATCATCATAATTCAGGAGCGTGTGTGATGGGAGTTGATGAAGAGGCTGCTGTGACCACGCTGGCCCTTCTGGCCACTCTGGCACCACGACATCCTGAATGATGAAAGAGGCGATGCGGGGGTCGTGAACGTGGGGGCGGGGCCAGCGGGGGCGGGGCGGCGGAGGCTGGCCGGGGGCCGCGGCGGCGCTCAGCCGTGGTCGCGGATGAATTGCTCCAGCAGCTCGCGAGCGACCGGGTCGGGATACTGCCTGGGCGGCGACTTCATGAAGTAGGCGGAGGCCGACTCGATCGGGCCGCCGAGGCCGGCATCGAGCGCCACCTTCGCCGCACGGATGGCGTCGATCACGACACCGGCGGAGTTGGGCGAATCCCAGACCTCGAGCTTGTATTCGAGGGATGTCGGTGCGTTTCCGAACCCGTGACCCTCCAGCCGCACGAACGCGAGTTTGCGGTCGTCGAGCCACGGCACGTGATCGCTCGGCCCGATGTGCACATTGTGGGTATTGAGCTGCGCTTCGATGTTGCTCGTGACCGACTGGGTCTTCGAGATCTTCTTCGACTCGAGGCGCGTGCGCTCGAGCATGTTCTTGAAGTCCATGTTTCCGCCGACATTCAGCTGGTACGTGCGGTCGAGAACGAGACCGCGCTCCTCGAACAGCCTGGCGAGCACGCGATGAGTGATGGTCGCTCCGAGCTGGCTCTTGATGTCGTCGCCGACGATCGGCAGGCCGGCATCCGCGAACTTCTTCGCCCAAACCGGGTCGCTCGCGATGAAGACGGGAAGGGCGTTGACGAAGCCGACGCCTGCATCAATTGCGGCCTGAGCGTAGAACCGGGCGCCCTCCTCGGAACCGACGGGGAGGTAGCAGACGAGGACGTCGGCGCCGGAGTCGCGGAGAGCCTGCGCGACATCCACGGCCGGGGCATCCGATTCCTCGATCAGTTCGCGGTAGTACTGACCGAGCCCGTCGAGGGTCGGCCCACGCTGTATCGTGACGCCGGCGTTTGCGACCTCGGCGAAGCGGAGCGTGTTGTTCTCGCTGGCCCAGATGGCGTCGGAGAGGTCGGTGCCGACTTTCGCGGCATCCACATCGAACGCGGCGACGAAGGAGATGTCCCCGATCGCGTAGCCGCCGAAGCGAGTGTGCATGAGGCCGGGCACGACGTCGTGCTCGTCTGCATCCGCGTAGAAGGTGACACCTTGCACGAGGGCGTTCGCACAGTTTCCGACGCCAGCGATGGCAATCCTAAGAGACATGGGGATAGAACTCCTTGATAGTGACGTCACGGGAGATGTCTTGATAGACACCATTTTTGGTACACCCTGCACGGTCATTCACGGCCGCGATGAACACGGTCTTGATACACACAGGGCCAACTGACTACACTACGTAGGTTGTCTGCGAGCAATTCGCGCGGGCAACGATGCCAAACCCTCCTGTCGCAGATCGTCTGCGGCCGTTCTAGTCCAGAGGAGGTGGGTTAGTTATGCATCAGTACGAATTAATGGTAATTCTCGATCCAGAGATCGATGAACGAACCGTTGCTCCATCACTCGATAAGTTCCTCAACGTCATCCGTAATGACGGTGGAACCATCGACAAGGTAGACATCTGGGGTCGTCGTCGGCTCGCCTACGAGATCAACAAGAAGACCGAAGGCATCTATGCCGTCGTCGCCCTCACCGCGAACCCCGACGCGACCGTCGAACTCGACCGCCAGCTGAAGCTCAGCGAGGCAGTCATGCGAACGAAGGTGCTCCGCGCCGAGGAAGCGATCGCTCAGGTCGCCGAAGCCGCAAAGCTCTCCGCGGAGAAGGCGGCCCGCAAGGCAGCAGCTCCCGCGAAGGCGAGCACCACAGCGGGAACCGCAACGAAGGCAGCGGATGTCGCAGCCGCTCCGGCAACGCCGGTCGCGCCGGTCGCACCCGAAGCGGTCGCACCCGCACCAGTGGCACCCGAGGCGCCCGCGACCGCGGTCGTCGAGACCCCGGCTGGCAACTGAGCTATGGCCGGCGAAACCGTAATCACTGTGGTGGGCAACCTCACGAGCGACCCGGAGCTGCGCTATACGCAGAACGGGTTGGCGGT
>JAYVNU010000248.1:0-3611 GCA_043758345.1 Lacisediminihabitans sp. | reverse complement strand
ACTCCTCTGTCACCGGCTACTTCACCCTCAACCAGGGCAACACCGGAGTCGAGGGCGCGCTCAACAGCTATCTCAGCGGTACCGCGAACGACCAGTTCCTCACGAAGGTCAATTCAATCCTCACCGGCCAGAAACCCAAGGGTGGATCGGTCTCGCTCACCATCGACCCGAAGGTGCAGCAGGCGGCGTGGGATGCCCTCGGTAACAATTCCGGTGCCGTGGTCGCCCTCAATCCGCGCACCGGGGCGATCCTGGCCATGGTGTCGAAGGCCGCCTACGACCCCAATCTGTTGGCCTCCCACAACTCAAACGATGTGATCAGTGCGTACCAGAAACTGCTGGCCGATCCCACGAAGCCGCTCATCAATCGTGCCATCGCCGGCGACCTCTACTATCCCGGGTCGGTATTCAAGCTCGTCACGACCTCCGCCGCCATCGACAGCGGAAAGTTCACGCCACAGGACACCTTTCCCAACCCGAGCACCCTCACCCTCACTGGCACCTCAACCCCTATCAACAACGCGGAGGGTGGCAGTTGCGGTGGGCAGGCCACTGTTTCAATTGCGGATGCCCTGAGGCTCAGCTGCAATATCCCGATGGCCCAGCTCGGTGCCGCTCTCGGCGGCGAAGAGCTCAAAAAGTACGCCTCTGCTTACGGTTACGGCCAGAAGCTCTCGATTCCGATGAGGGTCACACCGAGCATCTACAACGTCGGAGATACCGCCCAGGTGCAGCTCTCCGCCTTCGGACAGTTCGAAGATCGCGTCACCCCGCTGCAGGTGGCGATGACCTCGGCAGCCATTGCCAACGGAGGTTCGCTCATGCAACCGACTCTCATCAAAGAGATCGCCGCGCCGGACCTCACGGTGATTCAGCCCTTCCAGCAGAAGGTGTTCAGCCAGCCGATCACACCCGCCACCAGCGCCACCCTGACGCAACTCATGATCAACAACGTCAACAGCGGGGCTGCCAGTAATGCAAGAATTAGTGGTGTCGATGTGGCAGGTAAGACGGGTACCGCGCAGAACGGCGACGGCAGGCCGTACACCCTGTGGTTCACCGGGTTCGCCCCCGCAAACGACCCGCAAGTTGCCGTAGCGGTGGTTGTCGAGAACGGAACAAGCTTCGGCAATGTGGTCGCGGCCCCAATCGCGAAAAAGGTAATAGAGGCGGTGCTTGGCAAATGAGACCCACGAGTGGCCTCACTTTCGGGGGACGTTACCAGCTCTCCAGCCGGGTCGCCATCGGCGGCATGGGTGAGGTCTGGCAGGCGACCGACCTGGTGATCGGGCGCACCGTCGCCATCAAGATCCTCAAGGACGAGTACCTCGGTGACCCCGGCTTCCTCGAGCGGTTCCGCGCCGAGGCGCGCCATGCCGCGTTGGTCAACCACGAGGGCATCGCCAACGTCTTCGACTACGGCGAAGAAGAGGGCAGCGCCTACCTCGTAATGGAGTTGGTACCGGGAGAAGCCCTGTCCACCATCCTCGAGCGCGAACGCGTGCTGTCCACCGACCGGGTGCTCGACATTGTGGCCCAGACGGCATCCGCGCTGCACGCCGCACATTCGGCCGGCCTCGTGCACCGTGACATCAAGCCGGGCAACCTGCTGATCACTCCGGATGGCCGTGTCAAGATCACTGACTTCGGCATCGCCCGCATCGCCGACCAGGTGCCGCTCACTGCCACCGGCCAGGTGATGGGCACCGTGCAATATCTCTCGCCAGAGCAGGCCAGTGGACACCCCGCCTCGCCCACCACTGACATCTACTCGCTCGGCATCGTTGCGTACGAAGCCCTCGCCGGCAAACGCCCGTTCACGGGCGAGTCGCAGGTCGCGATCGCCATGGCCCAGATCAACGAGGCTCCGCCCGAGCTGCCGATCACTGTGTCAGAGCCCGTGCGCAACCTCGTCTACGCCTGTATCGCCAAGAACCCGGCCGACCGGCCCGCTTCGGCCGCGCACCTCGCACGAGCCGCCCAGGCGCTCCGCCGCGGGGATGTCGCGGGCGCAGCATCGGCGGTGCCCGGCGTGCTCGGTGCTGGCACTCTCCCCGCCCTGCTGCGGGAGAACCCGGCGACCCAGGCCACCCGCCTGCTCACCACGGCCAACGCGGTCGAGTCGGGACCCCCGACGACTCCGGTGCCCACCAAAACCCGCAGCCCCTGGACCTGGCCGCTGGTCGCACTCGTCGCAATCCTCGTGGTGGTGCTTGTGGGCACCCTGATCACCCTCGTGGCGAATCCATCACCCGCGCCGACCACATCACCCACCACCCCGTCACAGACGCCGACCCCCACTCCCACCATCCCGTCTCCGACCCCCACGAGCAACATCGTCAACATCGGCCCGACCATGTTCATCGGTGAGAAGTTGGCCGAGGTGCAAGCGCAGCTCGACAAGCTCGAACTCGGTGCCAACATGGTGCCGGATGCGACCCCGGCGCCAGATGCCTCCAAGGTGGGAACCGCCTACTTCGTGAACCCCACCGGCAATGTGCGAAAGAACGACACCATTACCGTCCGGTTCTATGGGGACGTGCCCGCGACGGCAAGCCAACCCGCTGCCCTCAAAGCGCCCACCCCGACCGTTACCAATGTCGTCACCGTCACCATTCCGCCCTATAGCGGCTGCCCCGCGGGTTCGACTCTGCAAAATTTCACTTTCATCGCGAGCGCTCCCTCGGCCTTTGCTCCGGCTAACCCGGTGCTGCCGACGACCACCAGTCTCACCTGGACCCTCGCCCCAAACACCGGGAGCAGCACCCAGCCCACCCAGAACACCATGAGTTACGTTGCCCAGTGCTCCGGCGGGCCGTCCCCCTCATCCTCGACACTCACCCTTCCCTCATTTGCACCGTAGCTAGCCAGCCGGCCTCTAGACCCCGACGCATTACACTGACAGGGTCCTGCCCCGCATCACCCAGGAGATAATTCGTGACTGAAGGCACTCGGCTGCTCGCCGGCCGCTACGAAGTCGGCGCGCTCATTGGCCGTGGCGGAATGTCGGATGTTCACGTCGGCAACGACATCAGGCTCGGTCGGCGTGTGGCGATCAAGCTGCTCAAGCCGGCACTTGCGACGGATCCGCGATTCCGGGTGCTGTTCCGCGAAGAGGCGCAGAAGGCCGCCCGTATGGCACACCCCACCATCGTGCGGGTGTTCGATGCGGGTGAGGAGACCGTACGCGAGCCGAACGGGCTCGAATCCCAGGTGCCGTACATCGTCATGGAATTCGTCGATGGCCGGTTGCTGAAAGACATCGTCGCCGATGGCCCCCTTGAGCCGAAGGAGGCGGTGCGTATCGTCTCCGGGATTCTCACCGCGCTCGAGTACAGCCATCGAGCTCTTCTCGTGCATCGCGACATCAAGCCCGGCAACGTGATGATCACGCAGAACGGCCAGGTCAAGGTGATGGACTTCGGGATCGCCCGCGCGGTCTCCGACAACTCTGCAACCGTCGCCGACACCAGCGCGGTTCTCGGCACCGCTCAATACTTCTCTCCCGAACAGGCACGAGGCGAGACGGTGGATGCCCGCACCGACCTCTACTCCACCGGTGTCGTGCTCTTCGAGCTCCTCACCGGTCGACCCCCATTCCGCGGCGACCG
>JAYVNU010000247.1:0-3622 GCA_043758345.1 Lacisediminihabitans sp. | reverse complement strand
CCGAGAAGCTGGTCACGGCACTGCGTGATCGCTTCGACCTTCCTGTTCATGTGCACACGCACGACACCGCCGGCGGTCAGCTCGCGACGCTGCTCGCTGCCAGCCGTGCCGGTGCAGACGCGGTGGATGTCGCGAGCGCCCCGATGGCCGGAACGACGAGCCAGCCCTCCGCCTCCGCCCTCGTCGCGGCGCTCGCGCACACCGAACGCGACACCGGTCTCTCGCTCCAGGCCGTCTCCGACCTCGAGCCGTACTGGGAGGCCGTTCGCCACGCGTATCGTCCATTCGAGTCGGGACTCCCCGGACCGACCGGGCGCGTCTACAAACATGAGATCCCGGGCGGCCAGCTGTCGAATCTGCGCCAGCAGGCCATCGCGCTCGGCCTCGCCGACCATTTCGAGAAGATCGAGGACCTCTACGCTGCCGCGAGCACGATGCTCGGCCGCCCGCCGAAGGTGACCCCCTCGTCGAAGGTCGTTGGCGATCTCGCTCTCGCCCTCGCAGCGGCCGATGCCGATCCGGCCGACTTCGAGCAGAATCCAGACCGGTATGACATCCCGGATTCCGTGATCGGCTTCATGGCCGGCGAACTCGGAGACCTTCCGGGGGGATGGCCCGAGCCGTTCCGCACGAAAGTGCTGAAGGGCCGCACCGTGAAGATCGGGGTCGCGGAACTCACCGACCATGATCGCGTCGGGCTGGCAGGAGATGCCTCCTCACGCCGGTCTACCCTCAATCGACTGCTGTTCCCAGGCCCGACGAAGCAGTTCGAACGGGTACGGGAGCAGTACGGCGATCTCAGCATCATGGACACCGTCGACTACCTCTACGGGCTACGCCAGGGCGTCGAGCATGTCATCGACATCGAGAAGGGCGTCAGCCTCCTGGTGGGACTCGAGGCGATCGGCGATCCCGACGACAAGGGCATGCGCACCCTCATGACGACGCTCAACGGCCAGCTGCGTCCCGTCTTCGTGCGTGACAACAGCATCGACGTGCAGACGAAGGCCGCGGAGAAGGCCGATCCCGCCAAACCCGGACACGTGCCCGCTCCCTTCTCCGGCGTGGTGACCCTGCAGGTGGCCGAGGGCGACGGTGTCGAGGTAGGACAGAGCGTCGCCTCCATCGAGGCGATGAAGATGGAGGCCTCGATCACCGCCAACATCGCCGGCACAGTCAGGCGTCTCGCCATCTCGAACACCCAGCAGGTCGACGGCGGCGACCTTCTGCTCGAGATCGGTTGACCGAGTTCCGGAGTTTTTCGCATCCGCGTACAGTGGAGGGTTGTTGGATGAGAGAAGGTGAGCCTGTCATGTCGATTGCGCGAAGGCAGTCCGGCGAGGCGTATGACGACGGATCCGATTTCGAGGATGCCGAAGCCAGCGACATCGCCGCGTCCCTCCCGGCGAGCCTGACCATCGAGGTCAGCCTTCCGACCACCATCCACGCCGCCCCCGAAGAGGAGCTCGCGGTCGCGATCGTCGAGGTCCCGGTGAATCCCGGGTTGGTCGAGATCTCCCAGCCGTCTACGACGTCGATCGAGGTCATGGCGCTTGCCACATCGTCCGTTCCCGTCGTCGCACCGCAACCGGTCGTCATTCCTGAGCTTCCCGGCAATGACGACCGCGGCTTTTCGCGCCGCGATCGGTTGCGGGGCGAGGCGTCGACTAGGCCCGAGTCGGCCGGAATGCTGACGGCGGACCGACTGATCGAACGCAAGCGCAAGAATCGCAACGCGCCGGAGGGCGGCTGGAACGCGTTCGTCTACGCGGCGACGCTCCACCAGGTGAATCGTGGGGATTCGCCGAAGGTGCGGGCCCGCAAGGAGCTCGTCGCCCGCATCGACAAGAAATTCGAGGGCGGGGCGCGATTCGTCCCGGTGCTCACCCGCAAGGGCGGCGTTGGAAAGACGACGGTCACGGCCCTCATGGGGATGGCCCTCGCCGATGCCCGCGAGGATCGGATCATCGCCGTCGATGCGAACCCCGATCGCGGAACGCTCAGCGAGCGCGTGAACAAGCAGACACGCTCGACGGTTCGCGACATCGTCACTCTCGCGCCCACGATCACGAGCTTCAACGACTTCTCCACGATGGTGTCGCGGGACGAGACGCGTCTCGACATCCTGGCCTCCGACACCGATCCGCTGCTCTCGGAAGCCTTCGACGAGAACGACTACAACGTCGTCGCCGATCTCGCTGCTCGCTTCTACTCCCTCGTACTCACCGACTGCGGCACCGGGATCGTGCACTCCGTGATGCGCGCCACCCTGCAGCGCGCCGACTCAGTGGTCATCGTCTCCGGCGGCAGCGTCGACGAAGCCCGTCTCGCCTCCGAGACCCTCACCTGGCTCGAGGCGAACGGTTACGGCGATCTCGTCAAGAATGCGGTCGTCGCGCTGAACACGGCGACCCAAGGCACCAACCTGGTC
Source organism: Lacisediminihabitans sp. (assembly GCA_043758345.1). Taxonomy (GTDB): domain Bacteria; phylum Actinomycetota; class Actinomycetes; order Actinomycetales; family Microbacteriaceae; genus Lacisediminihabitans. Next base: position 1,191 of record JAYVNU010000247.1, on the reverse strand, counting down.
AAGCTGGAAGAGATCGAGGCGCACTTCAAGTCTCGCGTGCGCGAGATCGTGCGCATCCCCTACGACCCGCAGCTGGCCGCCGGCTCTGTCATCGACTACAAGGCGCTGAAGCCGCTCACCCGATCCTCCGCTCGGGAACTCGCCGCGCTCGTAATGGACGGACTCCCCGTCCGCCAGGGTGCCTGAGGCAGACAGCGACGGATTCGAGCGGCAGTTCGACCTCGTCATCATCGGCGGCGGCTCCGGCAATTCGATCATCAGTCGCGACTTCGGCCATCTCTCGATCGCGCTGATCGACGACGGCGAGCACTTCGGCGGTACCTGCCTCAACGCTGGCTGTATCCCCACCAAGATGTTCGTGCACGTCGCGGATGTCGCCGCCGATGCCCTCGGAGCGAAACTGCTCGGCCTCGACGTGCCGTCGGCACCCGTGGCGTGGCTGGCACTTCGCGACCGCGTGTTCGGTCGGATCGACCCGCTGAGCGTCGCCGGATTCCGCAATCGCGACGAGAAGATCCCGAACGTCACCGTCTACCGGGAGACCTTCGCCTTCGAGAGCCGCCACGTGCTCGTCGGGACGAGCGGCGTGCGCATCCGGGGTGAGCGGATCGTGATCGCCGCCGGGTCACGACCGCGGCCACTTCCTGCTGCCTGGGGGACGGGGCCGGGCATCCACGACTCCGACTCGATCATGCGGATCGGCAAGCTCCCGACGTCCATGGTGATTGTCGGCGGCGGGGCGATCGCCGCGGAGTTCGCGCACATCTTCGAGTCGTTCGGTGTCGCGGTGACCCAGATCGTGCGCGGCTCCCGATTGCTCGACGATCTCGACGATGACGTTGCCGACCGATTCACCACGCTCGCGGCCGCGTGCCGTCGGCTGATCACCGGCGCGAATATCGAGTCGATCACCCAGCGGGAGTCGGCGACGGACATCGAGCTGGAGGTCGCGCTCGACACCGGCGAGACGCTCACGACGGGACTCGTCCTGCTGGCCATCGGTCGCATCCCGAACTCCGACACTCTCGCCCTGCGCTCGGCGGGGCTCGACCTCCACCCGGACAGCCGCCTCGCCGTCGACGCCGAACAGCGTGCACTGTGCGACGGCTTGCCCGTCGAGGGCATCTTCGGGCTCGGTGACGTATCGTCCGAGAGGCAGCTGAAGCACGTCGCGAACCATGAGGCGCGCAT
>JAYVNU010000246.1:0-3630 GCA_043758345.1 Lacisediminihabitans sp. | reverse complement strand
GGATACGCTGTCGATCCTCGACCAGCTGATCGCGGGATCCGAGGGTGCGTCCGTGCTCTACGAGCGGGCCGTCGCGCTGCTCGGCTACACGCACGGCGCGCTGCTGTCCGAGGTGATCGACGCGATCGGTTCGCGTGACGCGGCGGCGGCGTTCGGGGCTGTCGACCGGGTCATCCAGACCGGGCAAGATCCCCGGCGATTCGTCGAAGACCTGCTCGAGCGCCTGCGCGACCTCATCATCGTGAGCGCGACGACGGATGGCGCGGCCGCCGTACTCCGCGGTATCCAGCAAGACGAACTCGATCAGATGGCGGCCCAGGCTGCTCAGTTCGGCACGGCGGAACTGAGCCGGGCAGCGGATGTCGTCAACGCCGGTCTCACGGAAATGACGGGCGCCACGTCTCCGCGGTTGCATCTCGAGCTCATGATCGCGCGGGTGCTCGTTCCGGCGAGCGACGACTCCGAGCGCGGGGCGCTCGCCCGCGTGGAGCGGCTCGAGCGGCGCATCGGGGTTGCCGGGCCGGATGCGCCGGTTGGCAACCGCGAGACCGCCGCGATGGCCGGGTCGGCGTCGCAGGTCGAGCAAGCCCCGGTGGTCGAGCGCCCCCCGGTGGTCGAGCCCGCTGAGACCCGCCAGCCTGAGACCCGCCAGCCTGAGACCGGCCAGCCTGAGACCGGCCAGCCTGAGACCCGCCAGGTCGCGACCGTCGAGGCTGCCGGATCGACACCGCCCGGTGACCCCTCGACTGTCACCTTCCAGCAGGTCAAAGACGCCTGGCCGGAGGTGCTCGAAGCCATCGAGAAAGCCAAGCGAAGCGCCTGGATGGTCGTCTTCACCGCGAAGCCGCTCGAGCTGCGAGCCGACAACGTGCTCGTGCTCTCCTTCGCCAGCCAGTCGGATGTCGACGCTCTCCGCCAGCCGTCGGCTCCGGGTGACGGGGTCGGCGATCATCTCAAACGGGCCGTCTTCGATGTGCTCGGATTTCGTCCGCTGCTGATTGCCAGGGCCGAAGTGAAGCCCGAGGTGCACCAGCAGGCCCGACCGGCCGAGCCTCCGATCGACCAGGAGCCCCCCGAGCCGACCGAGCCCGACATCGAGCCGGCGGTCCCGTCCGGCACCACCTGGGCGACGGCCGTCATCACCGACGCGGAGCCGGAGACCAAGCCCGTGTCAGCGACACCGGCGAAGAAGCCGGCCGCGAAGGTCTCGATGCCGATCGAAGGAGAGCCCGTCAAGCAACGCCCGGCCCCGGTCGCGACCGTCGACGGCAAACAGCGCTACGGCGAGTCCGTCGTTCGGGAGATCCTCGGCGCGAGCTTCATCGAAGAACTGACTGTGGTGCCAAGCGTCACCCCGAGAGAGCAGTAACCCATGTACGACGGCATCGTGCAGGAGCTGATCGACGAGCTCGGCCGGCTTCCCGGAATCGGGCCGAAGTCTGCCCAGCGCATCGCGTTCCATATCCTCCAGACCGAGACGTTCGACGTCACGCGGCTCGCCGAGGTGCTGATGACGGTGAAGGAGAAGGTGCACTTCTGCGCGATCTGCGGCAACGTCACCGAACAGGAGACCTGCACGATCTGTCGGGATCCGAGGCGCTCGCCGGCGACGATCTGCGTCGTCGAGGAGGCGAAGGATGTCGTGGCCATCGAGCGCACCCGCGAGTTCAAGGGTCTCTACCATGTTCTTGGCGGGGCAATCAGCCCCATCGACGGCGTCGGACCGGACGACCTCCGCATCCGCCAGCTGATGCAGCGTCTCGCCGATGGGGCCGTAACCGAGGTGATCATCGCGACAGATCCGAACCTCGAGGGCGAAGCGACGGCGACGTACCTCTCGCGCATGCTCATGCACCTCGATCTCCGGGTCACGCGCCTCGCATCCGGCCTGCCGGTCGGCGGCGACCTCGAGTATGCCGACGAGGTCACCCTTGGGCGTGCGTTCGAGGGCCGTCGCCTCGTGGAGAATTAACTCGTCGAAAATTGGGCCGCCGCCATCCACCACTCCGTTTGGCGACCATCATTCGGTTCACGCACAGCTGTGGTTCTCTTACGCAGTGGTGGTTCCTCACACAGTCACGCGTAAGACCCGATCAGGCACAGGTAACATTTTCGCCCTGCATTTAGGATGGGGAATTGCTGTCCCCCAGTCCCAGGAGAACCACGTGAGCTTGATCGTGCAGAAGTATGGTGGCTCGTCCGTCGCCGACGCGGAGAGCATCAAGCGGGTCGCCCAACGCATCGTCGAGACTCGTAAGGCCGGCAACGAGGTCGTCGTCGTCGTCTCGGCGATGGGGGACACGACCGACGAGCTGCTCGATCTGGCCGGACAGGTGACGCCGCTCGCATCCGGTCGCGAGCTCGACATGCTGCTCACCGCGGGCGAGCGCATCTCGATGGCTCTGCTCGCCATGGCGATCAAGAGCCTCGGTCAGGAGGCTCGTTCCTACACCGGCAGCCAGGCTGGGATGATCACCGATTCGAAGCACGGCAGCGCCCGGATAGTGGATGTGTCGCCGAAACGTGTACGCGAGGCCCTCGATGCCGGTGCCGTCGCAATCGTCGCCGGATTCCAGGGTTTCAGCCGCCTCACCGGGGACATCACGACCCTCGGTCGCGGCGGATCGGACACCACGGCCGTCGCCCTCGCTGCTGCCCTCGACGCAGAGGTCTGTGAGATCTACACCGACGTCGACGGCGTCTTCACCGCGGATCCCCGGGTCGTCTCTGCGGCCCACAAGATCGACCGGATCACCAGCGAGGAGATGCTGGAACTCGCCGCCGCCGGGGCGAAGGTGCTCTACATCCGCGCGGTGGAATATGCACGAAGGCATGGCGTGACGCTGCACGTCCGCTCGTCGTTCAATAACAACCCGGGCACACTTGTCATCAATCCGAAAGAGGGAGAGCGCATGGAAGAGGCGATCATCGCCGGCGTCGCATCCGATCTGAGCGAGGCGAAAGTCACCATCGTTGATGTCCCGGACGTTCCGGGCAAGGCCGCCCAGATCTTCACCATCGTCGCGGCGACCGAGGCCAATATCGACATGATTGTGCAGAACGTGTCGAGTGCATCGACGGGGACGACGGACATCTCGTTCACCCTCCCGAAGTCGGACGGCGCGAAGGTGCTCACGGCACTCGAAGACTCGAAGTCCGAGATCGGATTCGGCTCGTTGCAGTACGACGACCAGATCGGTAAGCTCGCGCTCGTCGGCGCCGGGATGCGCACCAATTCCGGTGTCTCGGCGAAGCTGTTCACCGCCCTGTTCGAGGCGGGAATCAACATCGAGATGATCTCGACAAGCGAGATCCGGATCAGTGTCGTCACCCGCGCCGACACGATCGACGAGGCAGTGCGTGTCGTGCACACGGCATTCGATCTCGACAGCGACGAGAGCGCACAGGTGCACGGCGGCACCGGACGCTGAATCCGGCCCCGAATCCGGCCCCGAATCCGGCATCATCGCGTGACCACGACTCTAGGATTATCGGACAGACGGCAGAACGGAACACCATGAGTCGCATACGTATCGGAGTGGTCGGGGCGACCGGCCAGGTTGGGGCGGTCGTTCGCCGACTGCTCGAGGAGCGCGACTTCCCGGTGGCCGAGATCCGCTACTTCGCCTC
>JAYVNU010000245.1:0-3635 GCA_043758345.1 Lacisediminihabitans sp. | reverse complement strand
CTTGCCGCGCTCAGCGGCAGTGTCGAGTCGGTCATCGGATTCCGCGCTGGCTGGGGTCTCGGCAACGCGCTGTTCATCTCGACGGCGCTCGCGACCATAGTGGGAGCCGCGAGCGGCGGCACGTCATCGGCGATCATCCTCTACGAAGCGGCTCTCGGCCTCGGCATCGCTGTCGGACCACTGCTCGGCGGCCTTCTCGGCAGCGTGAGCTGGCGCGGGCCGTTCTTCGGCACCGCTGCTCTGATGGCGATCGCCTTCGTCGCGATCGTGGTGCTGCTCGACACAGATAACAAGTCGACGCGGGTCGCGACGAAATTCTCGGCGCCGTTCCGAGCGCTCGGCAACCCCGCGCTGGCGATCCTCGCGGCGGCAGCCCTGTTTTACAACATCGGCTTCTTCACCCTGCTGGCCTGGACCCCCTTCGCCCTCAACCTGCCGAAGGAGAGCGCGGCCATCCAACTCGGCCTCATTTTCTTCGGCTGGGGGCTCTGCGTGGCGGTCGCATCCGTCTGGATAGCTCCCCTTCTGACGGCTCGATTCCCGCGCACTACGGCGCTCGTCATCGTGCTGCCCCTTCTCACGCTCGACCTCGTAGCCGCGGGCGTCTTCGCCGGTAGTCGGCTCGGGCTGATCATCTGCGTGATCCTGGGCGGCCTGCTGCTCGGCATCCTCAACACGGTGCTCACCGAATCCGTGATGGAGGCAACCGAGTTACCGCGCTCGGTAGCGTCATCCGCCTATTCGGGTGTTCGTTTTCTCGGGGGCGCCGCCGCTCCCCCGCTCGCCGCCCAACTCGCGATCTGGTTTACCCCGTCGGTGCCGTACTACGTCGCCGGCGGATCGGTGCTCATCGCCGCAATCCTGGTTCTCTCCGGCGTGCGTTTTCTCGGCCGGGTGAACAACGGTCCGGAGCCGCTCCTCGCAGAGGCCGAATCGATTGGCGTCGGCGAACTCGCCTGAACCCCTCCCACTGCCGGTGCCGGCCTGGCCTCAAGCCGTCGGCATCGGTACCCAACGATAGAATTCTTAGATGCCAGCAAACATCGACCGCCTCGTCTGGATCGACTGCGAAATGACGGGGCTCGATGTCAGCATCGACCAACTCGTCGAGGTCGCGGTGGTCATCACCGACTTCGACCTCAACCTCATCGACCCTGGCTTCGACATCGTGATCAAGCCCGACCAGGCCGCGTGGGACAACATGGGCGAATTCGTGCGTGACATGCACACGAAGTCGGGTCTCATCGAAGCGATCCCCGACGGCGTGAGTCTTGCCGACGCCGAATTCGCGGTGATCGAGTACATCCTCAAATTCATCCCCGCAGAACAGCACGCACCGCTCGCTGGCAACACCATCGGCACCGACCGCACCTTCCTGGCCAAATACATGCCGCGCGTTGACAACCACCTGCACTACCGCAATGTGGATGTCTCGTCGATCAAAGAACTCTCGCGACGCTGGTTTCCCCGGGTGTACTTCAACGCACCGGCCAAGAACGGTGGGCATCGCGCCCTCGCAGACATCCTCGAGTCGATCCGCGAACTGGATTACTACCGCAGCGCGGTGTTCGTTGCGGAACCCGGACCGACCACCGAAAATGTGCAGGCGATCTCCGCCTCCGTGGTCGAGAAGTTCCTGCCGCACCTCTCCTCGACGCCGGCGGCTGAAATTTCTCCACGACTGTAATAAGCTTGCCGAGTTGTGTCGGTCGTGAACTATCGTGGGCGGCACGCATGGTGGTCGTAGCTCAGTTGGCAGAGCGCTGGCTTGTGGAGCCGGATGTCGCGGGTTCGAGCCCCGTCGGTCACCCAGAGGGCTGCAGTATCAGCAGCCGAAAAATGGCCTCGCGTTCACGCGGGGCCATTTTTCATCGGCGCCATGCTTCGGATGGGCCATTCTTCAGATGGGAGGTTGAGCCGTGAGTGACGTTCTCGAGCAGACCGAGCGCATCGAGTCGACAATGCTCGATTCTCCGTGGGTGACCATCGTCTGGAACGACCCGGTCAATCTCATGAACTACGTGTCGTGGGTGTTCCGAAGTTACTTCGGCTTCTCGAGAGCAGAGGCGAACATGCGAATGCTGCAGGTACATCACGACGGACGCGCTGTGGTGGCCACGGGCAGCCGCGAGGAGATGGAGCGACACGTGGAGGCCATGCATGACTTCGGCCTGTGGGCCACTCTGGCGAGGGCCGGCGAATGAGGGCCTTCCGACGCTCCCGGCACCAGTTCGTCGCGGTCTTCGATCCGGACGAGGCCGGCACCCTGTCGCTTCTCGCATCCCAGGTCATTGCCCTACTCGACGATCGCGGCTCCCACGACGGAGACCCCGCACTGCTGCGATTGCTCCCCGATGCCTATCCGGATGACGCAGAGGCCTCCGCAGAGTTCAGCCGCTTCACCGCCGACGACCTCGCGTCTCGCAAGGCCTCCAACGCCCGCCGGATCGTCGCCGACCTGGCGCCAGCAGCCGGAGCGACCTCGGCCACGACGGTGAAGGTGGACGCGCAGGCGGCACAGGCCTGGCTACGGTCGCTCACCGACATCCGCCTGACGATCGCGACGAGACTGGGTATCGAGACCGATGACGATCTCGGGTCGGGAGATCCGGCTCTGCGTGACCTTTACGACTGGCTCGGCTTCGTGCAGGGTTCGCTCGTCGATTGCCTCGATCGCTGATGCATTCGCTGGACGCGGAGGAGTTTGAGAAGCTGGTGGTGGACGAGCTCGATCTTCTGCCCGACGAGATGGTCGACGGGCTCGAGAACGTGGTTTTCGTCACCGAGGACCGCCCCGAAGACGGCTCACTCGACCTTCTCGGCCTCTACGACGGCGTCGACCTCACCCGTCGGGGCAATTATGGCTTCGGGGAGCTACCCGATCGCATCATCCTGTACCGGGAGCCGCTGCTCGCCATCGCCACCGATCTCGGGGATCTGAAGGACCAGATCCATGTGACCCTCGTGCACGAGATCGCCCACTTCTACGGAATCGACGACGACGAGCTGCACGAGCTGGGCTGGGGCTGACGCCTCAGAGCACGCTCTTCGGCAGTCGGTGCAGTGTCACCGCGCCGACGGCGTCGAACGGATGCAGCGGGTCCGGCGCTACCGCGCCCGTCGGCCCGCCGAGCCGGGAGTGCCCCACCGCGCTCAGCACCGCGTAAGCGTCGCCGCGATCCCAGCCTTGATCATCCACCAGGAAGCCGAAGAGGTCCTCGTACCCGCGGCGGATGCTCTCCTGCACCGGCTCCCCTAGGCCGACGAAGATCCATTCGTCGGCTGTCTCGATGCGCGGTGCACGGAGCGCCATTCCGGTCACGAGCTCGATGCTGACCACCGCGATGCCCTCGGCTTCGATCGCCACGAACGACGATTCACCCTCTGCCATGATCGCGTGAATGTCGCCGATAGACAGCAAACCACCCTCTGTCATCACCGGCAGGTAGACAATCGAGCCGGGACGTACCTCCGTGACATCCATGTTTCCGCCCTGCGGGTAGGAGGGCATGAGGGTGGAGTTCGAGCCCTCTGCGGGTGCCGTGCCGATGCATCCGATCATGGGAAGCGGCGCGAATACGTGCCGGTCGGTCACATGCACCCCTTCGGCGTCGATCGGCACCTTTCGGGTGAAC
>JAYVNU010000244.1:0-3636 GCA_043758345.1 Lacisediminihabitans sp. | reverse complement strand
CGTCGGGCCAGCTGCCAGGCCGCTGCCTCGCCGAGCACCGAGCCGTCGCTCTCCCGCCCGAGCACGACGGCGTTGTCGCGGAACAGCGAGTTGGCGTAGGAGTTGTAGGTCGAAACGTTCGGTGCCTCGAACGGGTCGTAGTCGCCGGGAAGAAGGCCGACGCCGTTCAGTTGCGCGATGCGCTCGCGGATGCGCGCGGCGAGTTCCCCGGCCGCCTTGCGCGTGAAGGTGAGGCCGAGCACCTCCGTCGGACGCACCAGCCCATTAGCGAGCAGCCAGAGCACCCGGTTGGCCATGGTCTCGGTCTTGCCGCTTCCGGCGCCGGCCACGATGAGCGCCGGGGCGAGGCCCGCTTCGATCACGGCCCGCTGCTGGTCGGTCGGTCTCGGTCGATTGAGCGCATCCGCGATGTCGAACGCGCTGATAGCGAAGGTCGTCTCACTCACTGCTGACCGCCCTCACCCGGTGGAGCCGGAGGCGTGCCACATCGCCGAAGCCGAAGCTGCCCAGCTCCTGCGGCCCCTCGAACTCGGACGCCGCGATGAGTGTGGCGGCGAGGCGAATACGGTGGCGGAAGTCGGCGAGCTGTTGCTCGGTCAGCGGTGCCTGCACGGCCTCGCGATAGAGGCGGCCATCTTTGCCCTCCTTGACGAAGAGCAGCTTCGCCCCCCCGGAACGATGGATGCCGTGCTCGGCCAGGTAGTCGTCGAGAAAACCGTCGGCGTAGGCGAGTTGGTATGCGCTGAGCTGCGGATGCTCGTCGATCTTCGATTTCGCCGTCACCGGGGTGCCCGTCTTGAGGTCGACGATCACGACGGATCCGTCCGGCGCCCGCTCGACGCGGTCAATTGAACCGCGCACGACGATGTCGTCGAGCTCGAGCACGAAGCGGCTCTCCGCACCGACGAGGAGCTTGCCGTCCCGGCTGAAGTCGCCGAGATATTCGGCGAGCGCCTCGGTGAGTGTTCTGGCGATCCGCGACTGCCGCTCCGCGAGCCAGGGCGCGTCGAACAGCAGTTCGCCCCAGCGCGACTGCACAGCCGTCCAGAGGGCTTCGCCCGAGTGATCGACGGAGGTCTCCATCGCCCAGTGCAGGATCGTGCCGACATCTGCCACGACACCGGACTCGCCGCCGGCGATCATCTCGAGAAACCAGTCGAGCGGCGAGTCGACCAGCTTTTCGAGCGATGACGGAGACACCGGAACCTGGTCGCCCTCGTAGAGCGGGCCGGTGATCGACAGCGAGAGAAGCCCGTGCCACTCGGCCGGAGCCGCGCCCGGAACCCCTTCGGCGGCGAGTGCTGCAAGGGATGATGCGGCATCCGCGGTACGTCTGTCGTTGTCCCCGGCGACGACGATACCGCGGAGCCGCCCGGTCATGCCACGCAGCGATAACGGTGGTGCCGCCGAGGCGTCGAGCGCCGGGGTGCCCTCCGGAAGTAGGCCGAAGAAGGGGCTCGGGGCCTCGTCGTCATTCGCGACGGCCGCCAGGATGAGGCGACGGCGCGCACGGGACGCGGCGAGCGCGAACATCCGCAGTTCGTCTCCGAGCACCTGCTTTCGCTCGTCGACGCTCGCCGGGTCGATACCGGTGACCCGGGCGACGAGTTCCTGGGCAGCGAGAAGCGATCCACGGAGGCGTAGGTTCGGCCAGGCGCCGTCCTGCAGCGCGGCGATGACGACCGTGTGGAATTCGAGGCCGACCGTTCCGGATGCCGTGGTCACGAGCACCGTCTCGTCATTCGGCTGCGGGGAGAGGGTGTCTTCTGGCACGTCGGCGTCGAGCACCTCGGCGAGGAATACACCGGGTGCCGCATCCGGGCGCCGCTCGGCAAAGCGTTTCGCCGCAGTGAAGAGCGCGACGATGCCGTCGAGATTGCGATTCGCCTCCGCCGCACCGATGCCCGCCCCGAGCGCCTGGTCGTACCAGGCCTTCGCGAGGCCGCTGCGCTCCCAGCCGGTCCAGAGCAGCTCTTGGATCGAGCCGCCTGTCTCGCTGGTCGCCTCGCGGAGTAGCGCAAGGGTTTCGGCGAGACGGCCCGCGGCGCGTCCGACTCGATGATCGATCGTCACGAAGCGATTCGGGCCGGAGAGACCCTCGATGAGCAGCGCGTCGGCCGAGCGCGTGCCATCACCGGCAACCTCTTCCGCACGCAGGGCGAGACGCAGCCGACGGAACCCGAGTCGATCGAGACCGCCGAAGGGGCCGAGCAGCAACTCGGTCGCGGTCTCGGCATCGAGGGCCTTTCGACCGACCCCGACATCGACGAGCGTCAGAAGTGCGCGGGCGGCGTGATCATCTCGCAGCGCCGTGCCACCGACCGCCGTGCGCGTCGGGACCTCGGCGAGCGCGAGAGCCCTCGCGATCACCTCGACCGCGGCACCGCTGCGCACCACCACGGCCATGTCGTTCCAGGGCACACCGCGCTCGAGATGCTGTTCCCTGAGCACCCGAGCGATCGCCGACCACTCCCGCGCTGGGCTGACGGCCAGGATCATCGAAAGCGGAGTTTCCGAAGCCGAGGGGCCACCCGCCACCGCGCGACGCTGCAGTCCGGCCGCCGCAGCCCCGATCCGCGCGGTGATGCCCCGGGTGAACTCACGCAGCTCCGGCCCCTGCCGGTGACTCGTCGAGAGCACGAGCTGCCGAAGCGACGGGATGCCGAGCACCGATGCGAGGCGCCCAAGCGCGTCGGGCTCGCCGCCACGAAAGGCGTTGGCTGCGACATCCGGATCCCCGAAGGCGACGATCGTCGTGCCGCGGGCGGCGAGCGCACGGAGGATGGCGAGTGTCGACTCGGTCGCCTCCTGAAGATCGTCGACGACGACGAGTCTCAGCGACGCGACGCGAAGCCCGGACATCTCGGAGCGAATCGCCTCGACGGCGAACCTGGCGAGCTCTGCCGGGTCGACCTGCGCCTCGCGCGCGGAGCTGATCACTTGCAGATATTCGTCGATGAAGTCTGCTGCCGCCCCCCACTCAGGTCGATCGGCGACTCGGCCGTGCTCGCGGAGCTGCGTCGTCGAGACGTCGAATTCGGTGGCTCGCATCATGAGTTCGCGCAACTCTGTGCGGAATTGGCGAAGCCCTCGAACCTCCGGTCCGAGTGCCGGGGGCCACGAAGGGCCGGTGCCGCCCTCGGCGTGGCCCTCGAGCAGAGCGGCGATGTCGGCATCCTGTTCCCCGCCGGTGAGCAGCCGACGGGGCGGCACACCGACCGCGCGTGCCGCGTCGCCGACGATCTCGAACGCGAGTGAGTTGATGGTCCTTGCGAGCGGCCCGCTGGTCGGGATCCCGAGCCGCACGGCGAGAACGTCGCGAAGTCGGGTTGCCGCCGTGCGGCTCGAGGTGAGAACAAGAACGGAGTCCCGCTCCCACCCGCGAACGAGCAGCCGGTCGGCGACGAGCTCGACCAGCGTCGTCGTCTTACCCGACCCCGGAGCGCCGATGACGGCGGCCGAGAGGTCTTCGGCCAGCGCGAGGACCGCCGCCTGGGAAGAATCGAGCACGACGGGTGTCTCATCGTGCCGAGCGACTTTCGCCGCGAATCCGGTGATCGCCATGACCCCAAAGCTATCGTTCGCCGACGACATTTCCGCCCCGCATTGTGCTCTTGGTGAACGAGTCAGAAAAGC
>JAYVNU010000243.1:0-3644 GCA_043758345.1 Lacisediminihabitans sp. | reverse complement strand
TGGGACGTATAGGGAGTTCGGCGACGAGACCAAATCCGACAGGCCTGTTCGCAAAGTCACAATGACTTCGATTGTGGGGGAGTGGATGTCGCTCCGGCAGTACGCCACGCGGTCATCGCCGATATCGCTCTTGCTCGCGCCGCCACTGTTCACAGCACGCTTCTTTTCACAGCACGCCACTGTCCACAGCACGCCGCTGTCCATGGCACGTTCAGGCCACGGACTCCGCTCCGCCGCAGTGTGAGACCGCAGTCTCGGATGTCGACAGCGTCTCGGATGCCGCGACTCGACAAGGAGGAAGCGCCCATGTAGGACGATCCAACCCCCGACACCGGCATCGCTACTACGGCGACGTTCGACCGCATCGTGCAGGGGGTCAACGGGGAGTCCGCTGTAGCAACCGATGAAGGCCTCGATGACGTTGATGACGCGTTCTGGTAATCCACCGACCGCCATGTCCGCCGGCAGCGGTCGTCCTCTCCTCACCACCGGCGTCGACGACCGCGCTCTCACCCATGGTGGCGGCTCTGCCACACCAGGCAACCGGGTGAGTCCATTCTTCAGCCATGATGACATTCGACGAGGCCCGCGCCCAACCGCTCACCACCGACAGCGAGATTGAAGCTCGCGTCGCCGATCTGATCGGGCGAGCGAACCAGCGGCAGGTGTGGCTGCTCTTTCTCGATGCCGACGACGTGCAGATGCCGCTACTGCTTCCTATCGACGGCATGCCGCTGCGGCCCGACGACTCGATCGCAGGTTTCGCCACACTCGTTGCTTCGGCCATGTGCGAGATCGAAGCGAGCTCGGTCATCGTCGTCATCGAACGGTACGCGGATGCCGCGATCACCGAGAGCGACCGCCTCTGGGCACGCGCGATCTCCGCCGCATTCTCCGAACGGTCGCTTCGGCTGCGTGCACTGCTCATCTCCCACCGTCGCGGGGTGCGCTGGTTCGCGGCCGACGACTTCCTCTCGAGGGCTTCGGCCAGCACCCCGTGAGGGTGCTTGCCGATCAGAGCTCCTAGCTATGGCGCGATGTCTGCCGTCGGATCGACCGCGGACGGGTCGCCGAGGGCCGCGCCCCCGACGGGTTCGCCGGCCCAGTACGTCGTCTGCCAGCCCGCTGACGGCGACCCCTCGACGACCACGATGGAGGTGTTATCCAGGTGATGGACACGGCTGAACTCGGCATCGAGGTTCTGCGAACTCCACGACACCCAGGTGCGGATCGCCGCACCGTGGCTGACCACGGCGACTGTCGCATCATCGGGATGCCCGGCAGCGATCACTCCGATTGCCCGGTCGAATCTCCCGTAGAACTCATTGCCGTCTTCTCCGTCGGGGATACGGGTATCGAAGTCGTTCCACCAGGAGAAGATGGTCCCCATGTAGAGGCGGATCGCCTCCAGGTCAGTTCGTGCCTCGAGAGAGCCAGCGGTGATCTCCTCGATTCCGTCGATCATACGAGGGGTGAGTCCGCGTGCCCTGGCGAGCGGATCGGCCGTCAGTCGGGTGCGCAGCATCGTCGAGATATAGATGGCATCGATCCGCTCAGAATCGAGAGCATCCGGGATTGCGGCAGCCTGCCGCGCTCCGAGACCTGTCAGCTCGGGGCCGGGAATGACCGTCCCGATGGCTCCGTTGACGTTGTCGACCGTCTGGGCATGCCGTATGAAGAGAATTCGCATTGCTGCCAGCCTAGGGCTGGCGGCAACTCGTTCCGCGGCCGGCGATGCTCGTTTGCCGGAAGCCCGTGCCCGCCTGTCGCCAGCCTTACTCGGCCGTGGGGAGCGACGACTCGATGAGCGAGATGATGGCCGGGTCGTCTGGCTGGGTAGTCGGGCGGAAGCGATGCACCGTGCCATCGGGCGTGACGACGAACTTCTCGAAGTTCCATTTGACCCGACCGGCCTTGCCGGCGGAATCCGGGGTCTTCGTGAGTTCGGCGTAGAGCGGGTGTGCGTTCTTGCCGTTGACCTTGACCTTCTCGAACATGGGGAACGTCACACCCCAGGTGGTCGAGCAATACTGCTTGATCGCGTCTTCGCTACCGAGTTCCTGCAGAAACTGATTGCTCGGAAATCCGAGAACGGTGAATCCGCGGTCCGCGTAAAGCTTTTGCATCGACTCGAGCTTCTCGTACTGCGGCGCGAGTCCGCAGCGGGATGCCACGTTGACGATCAACTTCACCTTGCCGTCGTACTGGGCGAGAGACGTCTCGCCGCCATCGATGGTGGTGATGGGAATATCGTCAAGGATCATGCTCGACAAAACACGTCTATTCCCAGACATATTCCCGGGGCGGGAGAATTTCACATTCCCGCGGCAGAACCCTCGGCGCGACACACACGAAGGCTTGACAGCACTCGTTCAGGCCGAACGAACCGGTATTCGCTATCGTCAGATGTCGGCCACCGTCGGCAGAAGCACGACCGGAAGCAACAATGCCCGACAGTCCCATCTCGGCGACACCCTATGAGGTGCTCGGCGTGCCTTCCGACGCAAGCAATGACGAACTCCGCACTGCCTATCGGCGCCGACTGCGCGAGACGCATCCCGACACTGGGGGAGACGCCGCGAGCTTCAATGCGGTGCAGGCCGCCTGGGAGCGTATCGGCACCCCCGACGAACGCGCGACCTACGATCGTGGTCACCTCCGCTATGCCGACCACTCCTTCACCTGGGCTCCGCAGGATCGTGCTCGCCCGGCAGACACTCGCCCGCGCGCGCGATCACACGGGCATCCCGGTGGCTGGAGGCGCGAACGCTATCTCGTGCTCATGCGCGAGTGGATCGGTCGCGGCGAGGATTTGAAAGATCCCTACGACCCGGCCCTCGTGCGCTCTGCGCCGAGGGAACTCCGACACATCCTGGCCGATGCTCTCGCAGAGGAATCCACGGCACGCACTCTTGCAGACCTCGGTATCGGCTACACCGTATGGCACGACGTAAGCATTGGTCGGCCGGAAGAGAAACTGGATCACGTGGTGCTGGGGCCGAGAGGGCTCTTCGCGATGCTCTCGGAAGACTACGGGTCGCCGATCCGCGTGAAGAAGGCGGAGATCGTCACCCCGGATCACCCCAACGAGCGCCCGATGCACGACCTCGGCCAGCGGGCGAAGGTCATCGCGCGCGCTGCGAGGGTGAAGTTCAGCGCGCTGGTGATCGTCGTGCCGAATGACGAACTCGCCGAAGATCTCGTCGTGCTCGGCAGCATCCGCGGGGCGACGACCGCAGTCGTTCGCGAGTCACGACTTCCCGGCCTGATGCGCGACGGCATCCCGGGAGCGCGAGAAGTCGGTGGCACTGAGCTCTTCGACGTTCGCACGAGGCTTCAGTCGGCCATCCGCTTCGTCTGACAGCGCGCCGGTTTTCCCCTGACCATGTCGCCCGGCCGATGCCTGCCTGCGCAGTGCACCCGGCCGATGCCCGCCTGACCAGTTCGCACGCCCGTTAGTGCGATCCACAGCGAGTTACCGGCGCCCCATCGCTCCTGTGCCCGATGAGACGAAGTGGGAGATCAACGTATCCGTCAACCCTTCGGTGAGGGTCTTGCGAATGATGACCGCGCCGACCCAGTCGACTTCTATCCCCGGGATGGTGGATGGCTCGAATCCGACGACGTCGAACCGAGCGGCGATC
>JAYVNU010000242.1:0-3660 GCA_043758345.1 Lacisediminihabitans sp. | reverse complement strand
CTCGATGGACTCCGGATGCGCCCGCTCCCGCGGCACACGCGCCTTGCGGTCGAATCGACTCGGGGTGAGTTTTGCGGCAAATGGCAGTGCACCCTTCTCGAATGATCGCCGGGTAGATTCCGGAAGGGACCCAGCGTGATCGATCATCACCTGCGCGTGACGGTAGCTGGTGCGCCCTTCGGTGAGAGCCCCCATCGTGGCGGGCAATTCGCGCAGCAGCGTCTGGCTCTCGTGGATGAGGTTCTCGGCAGTGCGGTGCAGCAACCGGAGAGCCGCCGCAACCTCGCTGACGAGCGAGCGGCGGGCCACCTCGGCCGAGTTCCAGCGGCGCACGATGGATTCATCGGCTGGCATCAGGGACGCCGTCGCCTCACTCCCGGTGCGCGCCTGCTCGATGAGCGTGGCCCGGCCCGCCGTGGCTCGGGCGATGGCGCGATTCGCCTCGGCGATGTCATCGATGAGCTGACCCATGGTGTCGAGACAACTCGCGGTGAGGGACGGGGTGGCCATGAGAGGCGTCGGCGCAGCCGCGGTCGGCGACGTGGCTTCCGGCGACGTGGCGGCAGGCGAAGCGGGAGAAACCTGCGGAGCGCGATCGGGCCCGGAGGCTGTGATCACGGTGACTTTCATGAGCTGACTCAACACCGGGTCACCGAAATTCCGCGGCCAGATTTCGAACCTGGGGAGTGGAAGCTGATGGCGCCGCGGGGAAGGAGGAGAAGGCGGACCCACGGCTTCCGACCACCAGAAATCAGTTCCTGGCGTTCACCCGGACTCCGCGATCTCGAAGAGCCGATCGCCGACCTCTCCGAGCGTGCGGGTCATCGGCAGCTCATAAGTCGCTGAGGCGCGCAGCAGAGGCTCGATCTCCTCGATATCTCTCGCGGATTTCGCCGGGTCGCCGGGGACTCTCCGAAGTCAGTGGTTGTCCGCTCTCGCAGGCGATCAAAGAGCACGTCGGTTGGCCCGCTCAGAAGAACTATCGCGTCGAACCGCGCGGAGAAACGCCCCTGGTTCGCGATGGTTCCCTGAACGAAAAGTGGACCGTCGCGCCGCCCGCGAGAAGCGCCGCGATGTGGGGCTCAACCACAGGCGTTCTTCGTCGACCAGCTCGATCCAGTCCCCGTCGTCGGTGTCCACCGTCTCGAACCCACGCCGCGCCAACTCTGCACGTGCCGTGGATTTGCCCATACCCGACATCCCGGTGACAAGAACTGGGGTCATCGCGAAAGTCTGCCAGCCCCGCATGCGCTGCCCGCTCGGACGCGCGCGCCCCGTTGACGGGCAGCGGATGTCCGGTGGGGCAGCGGAAGGAAGGATGCGAAGTGAGGGGCGGCGGTAATCGCGCTAGCCTCAACAGCGTGACGGATGACGCGGGATCTCGACAGGCTCGATCACCGAACCAACCTGAGCAAACCCCCACCGCCGAACACACCACCCACGGCGTCGGCCCGTGGCCCGGCGAGTTGCCGACCGAAGAGTTCTATGACCCGGAGCTGCTCGCGCGGGGAGACACGCGCAACGTCATCGACCGCTACCGCTACTGGCGGATGGACGCGATCGTGGCCGATCTCGACAGCCACCGGCATTCGTTCCATGTCGCGATCGAGAACTGGCAGCACGACATGAACATCGGATCGATCGTGCGCAGCGCGAACGCCTTCGCGGCCGACACTGTTCACATCATCGGCCGCAAACGCTGGAATAAACGGGGTGCAATGGTGACCGACCGGTACCAGCACGTGATGTACCACCCGGACATCGCGAGCTTCGCCGGATGGGCGGCGGATGCCCGGCTGCCGATCATCGCGATCGATAACGTCGACGGTTCGGTGCCGATCGAGTCTTACTCTTTTGCCGAACGCTGCGTTCTGTTGTTCGGACAGGAGGGCCCGGGTCTCACCGACGATGCCATCGCCCAAGCGGAATCGGTGGTCGCCATCACACAGTTCGGATCGACCAGAAGCCTCAACGCTTCGGCCGCCGCCGCGGTCGCGATGTATGCCTGGGTCGTGCAGAAGGTGAATTTTTCGCATTAGACGAGGCCCGAATTATCCTCCGAACTGGGGACGAAAACGTACCCGTTGGTCCCTTGTTTCGCCCCGAACATCGAATGCGCCATCACAGTGAAAACTGGCCGAAGTCGCGCTCAACGTATGGTGAGCCCGCTTGGTCGCCTGCGGAACCAGTCCGCAGTGGGGGAAGTTGGTCTGAGCCCGAGTCACCGCCGAGGCTTTGGTTCGTGGTCCGAGGCGGACCGCGAGCGTGATGCGTCGAGCCCTCGCGATGGTTCTCGCTGTCGCCGTCGGAACGATCGGCCCCGCACTCGTGCCGGAGTCGGCTCAGGCCGCCGTCGAGCAATAGGGGACGAACAGCGGAACCGCGCCGAACTACCAGGTCACGGTCGACTCCGGCGTCGTCGCGTCGGTTCCCGTCGGCACAGAGCTCGAGGACAGGACATCGCAGTCCTCGGCGCTGTACTACAGCGCCGGCGCCAATGTCACACCGGCCTTCGCGTCGGCGGCGACCGGGTCGACTCTCACCATCTCGGCCGGGAACATCTGTGGGCGACGGGCCCGCCCGACCGTCATCGGGCAGTCGTCCAGCGTCACCATCCCGACCGCGTGTTCGACGCCGTCCATCACGACGACGAGGTCCGCGTCCGTCGGCGGTGCCGGTGCAGTCGGAGATACCATCACCTACACGATCGTCGCGAAGAACACCGGAAACGCGACGCTCACGGGCGTCGCCCTGGCCGACCCCGCTTTCGGCATCATCGGGCTCGCCTACGCCTGGCCGGTAACCGCCGGAACATTCGACCCCGGCCAGACCGTGACTGCGCCCGCCCGCGATGTCCTCACCCAGCCGGATGTCGACTCCGGCTCCTACGTCAATGTCGTCAACGGAACGGGAACGCCTCCGATCAGTGCTGCCGCCACCGCGACGGCGTCGTCGACTGCTCCGGTCTCGGCCACTGCCGGCAGCGCGGTCACGAAGTCCGGCGCCCTTGCGGTCGCCGGGGCGAATGGCGTCGGAAAGACCGTCGACTACTCCTTCACCGTGACCAACACCGGCGACACCACCGTGACCGGTGTCTCCATCGCCGACGCACTCCTCGGCGTCGGCGCGCTGCGCTACACCTGGCCAACCACCACCGGGGCACGGTGCTCGCACGATCGGCGACCTCGACCGTTCCGACCGCCGCAGCCGCGCCGTCGATCGCCACCACCAAGACCGGACACATCGCCACCGGCACCGGCACCCGCACCGGCACCGGCGGCAGTGTCATCGGGTACGACTTCGTGATCACCAACGCCGGCAACGTGACCCTCAGCCTCGTCTCGCTCGTCGGTGCGCTCGCGGGTGTCTCAAAGCCCGTCATCGCCTTCCCTGGCACGACCGGACTCCTCGCCCCCGGAGCGAGTGCCGCGGCGACCGCAAGCCACACGATCACCCGGCGGATGCCGACTCCGGCACCGTCGCGAACGTCGCCACCTCCTCGGGCCGGGCGTCCGACGGCACCATCGTCACCGGAACCTCGCCGACCTCGAACGTCGCGACCGCCCTGCGCGCGCCCGCGATCTCGACCACCCAGTCGGCGACGCTCCGTGCCGGCGCGACCGGTGCTGTCGGTGACGCGGTCGATTACAGCCACATGGT
>JAYVNU010000241.1:0-3664 GCA_043758345.1 Lacisediminihabitans sp. | reverse complement strand
TTCAAGAAAGACAAGGACTACGTCGTGATGAACGGCGAAGTGCTGATCGTCGACGAGCACACCGGCCGTATCCTGATGGGCCGTCGCTACAACGAGGGCATCCACCAAGCCATCGAGGCCAAGGAGAACGTCGAGGTCAAGGCCGAGAACCAGACCCTCGCGACCGTAACCCTGCAGAACTACTTCCGTCTCTACAAAAAGCTCTCCGGCATGACCGGAACGGCCGAGACCGAGGCTGCGGAGTTCATGAGCACCTACCGGCTCGGTGTTGTCTCCATTCCGACGAACAAGCCGATGCAGCGCATCGACCAGTCCGACCTCGTCTATAAGAACGAGGAGGCGAAGTTCGGCCAGGTCGTCGAAGACATCGTCATGCGGCACGAGAAGGGCCAGCCGGTGCTGGTCGGAACGACGAGCGTCGAGAAGAGCGAATATCTGTCACGGCTCCTCGCCCGTCGGGGAGTCAAGCACGAAGTTCTCAACGCGAAGAACCATGCGCGCGAGGCCGCCATCGTCGCCCAGGCCGGACGGCTCGGTTCGGTGACGGTCGCCACGAACATGGCCGGTCGCGGAACGGACGTGATGCTCGGTGGCAACGCCGAGTTCCTCGCCGTCGCCGAGATGAACCAGCGCGGGCTGAGCCCGGTCGACACTCCGGATGAGTACGAGGCCGAGTGGGATGCGGTCTACGACCGGGTCAAGGTGCTCGTGCAGGAAGAGGCCGACAAGGTCGTCGACGCCGGCGGCCTTTACGTGCTCGGAACGGAACGTCACGAATCCCGTCGCATCGACAACCAGCTGCGCGGTCGTTCCGGCCGCCAGGGAGATCCGGGGGAGAGCCGTTTCTACCTGTCGCTCACCGATGACCTGATGCGCCTGTTCAACTCCGCCGCAGCCGAGTCGCTGATGGGACGCGGAAACGTTCCAGAAGACCTAGCCATCGAGTCGAAGGTCGTCAGCCGCGCCATCCGCAGCGCCCAGAGTCAGGTCGAGGCGCGCAACGCCGAGATCCGCAAGAACGTGCTCAAGTACGACGATGTGCTGAATCGCCAGCGCGAGGCCATCTACGGAGACCGCCGGCACATCCTCGAGGGCGACGATCTTCAGGACCGCACCTCGAAATTCCTCGACGACGTGATCACCGAAGTCGTGGATGTACACACCGCCGACGGTCACGCAGACGACTGGGATCTCGATGCCCTCTGGTCCGAGCTGAGAACGCTCTACCCGACGTCGATCACGATCGACGAGATCTTCACCGAGGCAGGGTCGCGCAACCGGGTCACCCGGGAATTCCTCGCCGGCGAGATCCTCTCCGACGCTCGCATTCAGTACCAGGCTCGAACCGAGGCACTCGGAGAGCCGGCAATGCGCGAGCTGGAGCGCCGGGTAGTGCTGTCGGTGATCGACCGCCGCTGGCGGGATCATCTCTACGAGATGGACTACCTGAAAGACGGAATCGGCCTGCGGGCGATGGCACAGCGCGATCCGCTCGTCGAGTACCAGCGCGAGGGTTTCGCCCTGTACCAGCAGATGATGGGGTCCATTCGCGAGGAGTCCGTCGGCTTCCTGTTCAACCTCGAGGTCGAGGTGACCGGTGGGGGAGAAGCCACGGCTGCTGTTCCCACCGTCGCTGCGAAGGGCCTCGGCAATTCGGGTGCGCCGGCGGAGCGCTTCAGCTACACGGCGGCGAACGCCGATGGCGAGGTGGAGGTGCGCAACCAGCGCGGACAGCTCGACCAGGCCTCGACGGCCCGGGCCCAGATCGAGGAGGCGGAGGCCGAGGCCGCCGTCGACTCGAAGGCGGGAGCGTCATTCGGCGCCGGGGCGACGGCAGCCGGTCAGCGTGGCGCCTTCGGCCAGAACGCCGCGGGAACATCGCCCGGCAATCGCGCCGAGCGCCGCGCCGCGGACAAGAGCAAGGGCCGCTGACCGCAGCAGGTACGAGCTGAACCCGGCGATGCCGGTGGACGCGGCGCTACAGCACGTTGATCGCGGTCGCCCTCCAGCGGCGGTCGAGGCCCTCGAGCCTCAGCGCGACGGCTCGGGTGCGAGCTCGACCCCGCACGATCACCACCGCCTCGATGACTCCGTCCCGCGGCTCGCAGACCGACACCGATCCGATCGAGAAGATCGGCCGGCTCACGATTTGGCCCTTCGCCTGGCGCGCCCGAGCGGAGATGACGACGCGCTTCAGAAGATTGCGGTAGACGTCGTCGGTGACCCAACGGGAGATCTGCTCGAGCTCTCGAGCGCCCGCAAGCACCTCAATGACGCAGCGGGTGAGGTTCTCGAGAAGGGGTTGCGGGTTCGGAAGGCGCTCTCGGGTTGTCGGTTGGTGGCCGAAGAATTCGTCCGGATGAAAGCGAGACCGGATGACTTTGCTCGGCAGGGTCTCGCCGAAGGTCGGTGTGGCGGGTCGAATCGTTAGTGCGTCGCTCATATTCTGCTCCGAAGCTGTCGATCGCGCGTGCCCTTCCCCCAAAAAGGGGGTAGACGTCATGGCACACTAAAGCAGGTACGGGACCGGGCTGTCTATGACCAACCCTCGACTTGTGGATAAGTTTCCCGAGATCGCCTCTGCAGTCATGCTCTGACGATGCGGTCGCCGGACGAGCTCGCCAGGGCGTGCCCTGTGGAGAGCGCCGGATGCTTTCGGCCCCCGCACCATAGCGTTTCGGCATGAGCCGACATGACACGTGACATGGACGGTCCCGGAGCCCGCTGGAACAATCTCTTCGATGATCTCGAAAGCCAGCTCGAACAGGAGCTCGAAGCGGAAGACGTCGACCTCCGGGTCGAGGAGGAGCGGCTACGACTCGGACGGATGTCGCTGCGAGACCGACTTGTCGCACTGCAGGCGCGCCCCGGCAGTGAGTCGGTGCGGCTCGTTGTCGGTGCCGACCGCGTCGTGGATGTGCGGGTCGCGACGATCGGCCGCGACTGGCTAGCCGGCGAGGTCGTCGGTGGAGCGCGCGGCCGCATCTACTGCATCGTCCCTCTCGGTGCACTGAGCGGACTTCTCCTCACCCGCCCACAGACCGGCGAGAGCCTCGTCGAGCACACGGGGGTGGAGGGCCAGGGTCTCTCCGCTCGACTCGGTCTCGCGTTCGTGCTTCGGGACCTATGCCGCCGGAGGCGAGCCATCGATATCGATACCCTCGGCCACGAATCTGGGGGAAACATCGGTGGCGAGCTGCACGGCACCATCGACCGGGTCGGGCGCGACCACTTCGACATGGCGCTTCACGACTCCGACAGCGCGAGACGGGAGTCCGCCGTCACCCACTACCGGGTCATCCCGTTCGAGCGTCTGGTGTTCGTGCGCCTCTGACGGTGAGCAGGCTCAGGAAAGAACCACGGACTCAGGACCGCTCGCGCTCGCGGTCGCCGAAGGAGTATTCCTGCAGGCTGGCGAACTCCGACTGATTCCAGAGGCCGATTCGTCGAGCCTCCTCGTAGCGGTCCTGAATATACGACTCGAGCACCATGCGCTCGACCCGCCAGTGGCCGTGACCTCCCACCTTGATCGCGGGAAGCTCGCCGGATCGCACAAGGGCATAGGCCTGACTCGCCGAGATGTTCAGCACATCCGCCGTCTCGGCGATGGTGAGAAAGCGGCTCATCCCTGGCAGATCCGGCTCGTTCATGACTCGAGTATGAG
>JAYVNU010000240.1:0-3667 GCA_043758345.1 Lacisediminihabitans sp. | reverse complement strand
GGTCCCTTCTACTCACGCGACCGGAGTCCGCCAGATCGATATGTTCGTTTCGGTGTGGTCACTTGACCGTGACATCACTGCGAAGTGACAAGGGCGTTGCTCTCCTCCTCTCCACAGCACCAACGTCTCGCAACGTCAGACCCTCGACTGTCACTCCAGCGTGACGCCATACTGACGTGACGTGACGTGACGTGACATGACATGGCACGAAACGTGCATCTCTCTGAGGTGATGGCTCAGCCGATCCGACGAAGGATCGTCGAGATTCTCGCCAGCGGCGAGCACTTCGCCGGCAACATCGACGCCATCATCATCAACGAATTCGGCGTCCGGCGCTCCGCTGTTCAGCGAAACTCACAGTGCTTCGCGACCACTGATTCGTCCACGTCCACGAGGACGACTGGCTGTGCCACAGATACCGCCTCGAACAACTTCATCGGACTGCTCGAGCGCTATTCAGGCTCACTCAAGAAGAAGCGGAAGCGTCGCATCGGTTGACGCCTCGCCGCTGATCCGAACATCGGATTCGCGACCGCCAGCAGAAGCGGCTTTCGCGGACGAGTCGTCGAGCCCGACGATCCCTGGCTGAGCTACCAAAATAAATGAGCGAGTCACATCGAGAAGCCGAGGGCCCGCATCATGTCGCGACCGTCGTCGGTGATCTTCTCCGGACCCCACGGCGGCATCCACACCCAGTTGATCCGAAACTGCTCGACGATCCCGTCGAGCGCCTGAGCGGTCTCCTCCTCGATCACATCGGTGAGGGGACATCCAGCCGACGTCAGCGTCATGCTGATGATGAGCGCCTTGTATTCCTCATCCCAGGTGAGATCGTAAATCAGGCCGAGATCGACGACGTTGACGCCGAGCTCGGGGTCGACGACATCCTTGAGTGCCTCCTCGACCTGGTCGAAGAATTTCGGTTCGAGTGCAACAGCCATCCTCAACTCACCTTCGCTGCGTCGGTGACGGCCTCGTCGGCCAGGAAGCGACCGTAGCCCTCGTTCTCGAGGCGATCGGCGAGTTCGGGACCGCCCCGCTCAGCGATGCGACCGTCGACGAAAACGTGGACGAAATCGGGAGCGATGTAGCGAAGGATCCGCGTGTAGTGGGTGATGAGAAGCAGGCCGAGCCCGGTGTTCTCCTTCGCTCGATTGACGCCCTCCGACACGATCTTCAATGCGTCGACGTCGAGCCCGGAATCAGTCTCGTCGAGCACAGCGAACTTCGGCTTGAGCAGCTCGAGCTGTAGGATCTCGTGACGTTTCTTCTCGCCACCGGAAAATCCCTCGTTCACGTTGCGCTGCGCGAACGAATCGTCCATCCGGAGCGCCTTCATCGACGCCTTGATCTCCTTGCCCCAGGTGCGGATCGAGGGAGCTTCCCCATCGATCGCCGTCTTCGCCGTGCGCAGGAAGTTCGTCACGGCGACCCCGGGGATCTCGACCGGATACTGCATGGCGAGGAAGAGACCGGCGCGGGCGCGGGCATCCACCGTCATGGCGAGCACGTCTTCGCCGTCGAGGGCGATGGATCCGCTGTCGACGCGATATTTCGGATGCCCGGCGATCGTGTACGCGAGCGTCGACTTCCCGGAACCGTTCGGCCCCATGATCGCGTGGATCTCACCTTGGTTGACGGTGAGATCGACCCCCTTGAGGATCTGCTTCGTCCCCTGCTCGGTGTCGACGGACACGTGCAGGTCTGTGATCACAAGTGTTGACATGATGTTCTTCTCTGGGGTGGTGGCGGAGCTAGACGGTGACGACGGGCGTCGGATCGATGAAGACGTCGCCGTCGACAATGGAAACGGCGAAGACCGGCACGGGATCGTAGGCCGGCAGGGTGAGCGGCTTTCCGGAGAGGAGCGAGAACTTCGAGCCGTGTGCCCAGCACTCGAGAGTGTCGTCTTCGACGAAACCTTCGGCGAGCGAGATGTCGCCGTGGGTGCAGGTGTCACCGATGGCGTGCACCGCACCGACCGAGTCTCGGACGACGGCGATGGGAATGCCGTCGATCACGACTCGCACGGCGGAGCCGAGCTCGATGTCGCTCTCGGCACAGATCTTCACGGTCATGCGGATGCTGCCTTTCCGGCCGCCAGTTCGGCGACGATAGCGTCCTGTAGACGCGTTTCCAATTGCGGGGACCCGATCTTCTGCACGATCTCGGAGAGGAATCCGAGCACGACCAGCCGGCGGGCCTCGACTTCCTCGATGCCACGGGCCTGGAGGTAGAAGAGCTGTTCGTCGTCGAATCGACCGGAGGCACTTGCGTGGCCGGCACCGGCGATGTCGCCCGTCTCGATCTCGAGGTTTGGGATGGAGTCCGCCCGAGCCCCCTCGGTCAAAAGGAGGTTGCGATTCTGTTCATAGCTGTCGGTGCCTGGGGCGCTGCGCCGGATGAGCACGTCGCCGATCCAGACGGTGTGGGCTCCTTTGCCCTGCAGTGCTCCCTTATAGGTGACTCGAGACACCGTGTTCGGGGCGTCGTGGTCGACGAAGACCTGCTGCTCGAGGTGCTGGCCGGCATCCGCAAAATAGGCGCCGTACAGTTCGACGGATCCACCGTCGCCCGCGAGATGCACGGACGGGTTCAGACGCACGACCGAACCACCGAGAGAGACCACAATGTGCTTGAGCGTCGCATCGCGACCGACCTTCGCGAAATGGCTGGCGAGGTGCACGGCATCTGCCGCCCACTCCTGCACCGAGACGATGGTGAGGGACGCGCCCTCCTCGACCACGATCTCCACGTTCTCACTCAGCATGGCCGCGCCACTGTTGAGCAGGACGACGGTGGCGTTGCTGTGGTGCCTCGCGGTGATGACCGTGTGTGCTCCGCGGGCGGATGCGCCGACGGCGGTGCGGATGACGGTGGCAGAACTCGCCTCCTCACCTCCGAACGTGATCGCTAGCGCCTTCGCGAAGCTGGACCACGCGTTGGCGGATGCTCGCTCCTCGGGGGTGCCCGCGCTGCCCACCCGCGCATCGGATCGCTCTATCCATTCGACCGTCGCGTCCCCCTCGACCGTCGATTCGAGATCGATCCGGCTGCCCTCGAGCGGGTCGGTGATCAGCGCGCGGATGCGATCGATGGGGGTGTGCTTCCACTCGACCTCGAATCCACTGACGGCTTCGAAATCGGCGACGTCATAGGAGGAGAATCGAGCGGACCGCACCTGAACCGGGATCAGACCCCATCCGCCGTCACTGTGCTGCTTGGATCCGAGGCGGGAATGGTTTGGACCATCCGAAACACTTTCTGCGTCGCTCGGGATGGTTGCAAGTGGAGCTGGGGCAGCCATTTAGCCGACTGATCCTTCCATGCCCATTTCGATGAGCTTGTTGAGTTCGAGAGCATATTCCATCGGCAGTTCCCGCGAGATCGGCTCGATGAAGCCGCGGACGATCATGGCCATCGCCTCGTCTTCCGGCATTCCACGCGACTGCAGGTAGAACAGTTGTTCGGCGCTGACGCGAGACACCGTCGCCTCGTGGCCCATTTGAACGTCGTCCTCGCGGATGTCGGTGGAGGGATAGGTGTCTGACCGGGAGATCGAGTCGACCAGAAGCGCGTCGCAGCGCACCGTGTTGGCCGAGTGGTGCGCGCCGGCCGCGATGCGTACTTCGCCGCGGTAGCCCGTGCGTCCGCCGCCGCGAGCGAT
>JAYVNU010000239.1:0-3669 GCA_043758345.1 Lacisediminihabitans sp. | reverse complement strand
GCGGTGCGGCGTGGATGCTGCCGCTCACGCCTCCCGTTGCGCGAAGCGACGTTGAACTGTGATTCGCGGGTGTGTCTTCGGCATGCTGATTCGCACATAATTGCTGAACAGACGCGAGAACGCGACTCAGTGCTGAGAGAAACACGATGGCCCGACT
Organism: Lacisediminihabitans sp.; assembly: GCA_043758345.1. Classification (GTDB taxonomy): domain Bacteria; phylum Actinomycetota; class Actinomycetes; order Actinomycetales; family Microbacteriaceae; genus Lacisediminihabitans. Next base: position 3,512 of record JAYVNU010000239.1, on the reverse strand, counting down.
TCTGTCGCGAACATGGTTGGTGCGCTGGATCGTCACGGGCTCGGTGGTGTCGATAAGTATTCTGATCAGCGTGTTGACCGGCTTCGTCTCCTGGATAACGGCGCCCGAACCCTTCGACCTCTAGGACAGGTCCGTCGGCGGCGCCAGTTGTTCGGTCAAAACCGGCCAAGAGCGGGGGATCGTCGTGATTCCGATTCGTCTTGTGGACTAGGACGCGTCAGATGGTGACCGGAGAGTTACCCGACTGGACACGATGGGATCGACGAACGCGGTGATCGCCGACCCACACCGCTGGCCGAGCGGTGCCGGATTCAGGGCCGACGCGACAGCTCCCACGAGGCAAATGGAGAAGCGCACCTGGTCACCAGCGGACTCGGAAGACACCCCCACAGATTTTCGATCCTCGAGAACTGTCGATCTTGCCGTCGCGATTTCCCCGGTCGTCTCAGGCAAACCGATGAAGGTGTCCGGTATCCGTGTGATCTCGAGGGGCGGCGAGCCAGAATATTCTCAAGACTTTCGTGTGGATCTCAGTGCCCGCTCGGGAGAATGCTCCCTATCGACCGCGCCGACCCGACAGGTGCCGCACCCTCTCCGCCGCTGGCGAACCCGGCCGGGGATGTCAGTGGCCCTCCGTACACTTGAGGGGTGTCTATTACCCCCGTGAACTCCTCTGCAAAACTGTCGGTCCACGGTGCACGGGTGCACAACCTCAAGAGCGTCGACATCGAGATCCCGCGCGATTCGCTCGTCGTCTTCACCGGCCTGTCTGGATCGGGAAAGTCTTCGCTCGCGTTCGACACGATCTTCGCCGAGGGCCAGCGTCGCTATGTTGAGTCGCTCTCCGCCTACGCTCGCCAGTTCCTCGGCCAGGTGGATCGGCCGGATGTCGACTTCATCGACGGCCTCAGCCCCGCCGTCTCGATCGACCAGAAGTCCACTAACCGCAACCCGCGGTCGACCGTCGGTACGATCACCGAGATCTATGACTACATGCGCCTGCTCTGGGCCCGAATCGGTATCCCGCACTGCGCGATCTGCGGCGAGAAGATCGAGCGCCAGACCGTTCAGCAGATCGCCGACCAGCTGATGACGCTCGAAACCGGCATCCGCTACCAGATCGTCAGCCCGGTCATCTCGCAGAAGAAGGGCGAGTTCGTCGATTTGTTCAGGGAACTCGCCGCCAGCGGCTATTCGCGGGCAATAGTGGATGGCGAGCAGATCCAGCTGAGCGAGCCGCCGATCCTGAAGAAGCAGATCAAGCACGACATCGCCGTGGTCGTCGACCGGCTTGTCGCGGCCGACGACATTCTCACCAGACTCACCGATTCGCTCGAGACGGCGTTGCGGCTCACCGACGGCGTCGTCAGCATCAACTACGTCGACGAGACGGGCGATAGTGCCTGGCGCAACTTCTCCGAGAAGCTGTCCTGCCCGAACGGGCATCCCGTGCAGCTCACCGAGATCGAGCCGCGCACCTTCTCGTTCAACGCTCCTTTCGGCGCCTGCCCGGAGTGCTCGGGGCTCGGCACGAAGATGTCGGTGGATTCCGAACTGCTGCTCGGCGATCCGGCGCTCAGCCTCGCTGACGGGGTCATCCTGCCCTGGACACAATCCGGCAAGGGTCTGTTCAACTACTTCCAGCGACTGCTCGAGGGTCTGGCGGCCGACCTCGACTTCTCGCTGAAGACACCGTGGGAGAAGCTGTCCGACGAGGTGAAGACTGCGATCCTTAGGGGGAATGATTTTCAGGTGACCGTGAAGTGGAAGAACCGCTTCGGTCGTGAGATGAAGTACTCGACCGGGTTCGAGGGCGTCATGCCCTACATCGAACGCAAGTTCCTCGAAGCCGAGACCGACTCCGCGCGTCAGCGTTACTCCGCCTACCTCCGCGAGATCAACTGCCCGGTCTGCGACGGCAAGCGGCTCAAGCCCGAGGTGCTCGCGGTTACGGTACACGATCACACCATCGCGGATGTCTCCGAGCTCAGCCTCATCGACGCGTTCGAGTTCATGGACCTCCTGGAACTCTCCGAACGCGAGGCGAAGATCGCCGCCCAGGTGCTGCGCGAGATCCGCCTCCGGCTCGAATTCCTCATCGAGGTCGGGCTGAACTACCTCTCGCTGTCGCGGTCAGCCGGATCGCTCTCCGGCGGCGAAGCACAGCGCATCCGTCTTGCGACACAGATCGGATCCGGTCTGACGGGAGTGCTCTACGTGCTGGACGAGCCGAGCATCGGCCTCCACCAGCGTGACAATCGCCGGCTCATCGAGACGCTCGTCAAGCTCAAGAATCTCGGCAACACCCTCATCGTCGTCGAACACGACGAAGACACCATCCGCACCGCCGACTGGATCGTCGACATCGGACCGGGCGCCGGCGAACACGGAGGAGAGGTCGTACACTCCGGCTCCTATGAGAATCTGCTGAAGAACACCCGATCGATGACCGGCGACTACCTCTCCGGCCGCCGTTCGATCGAGACGCCGAAGACGCGTCGGAAGATCGACAAGAAGCGGAGGCTCACGGTCGAGGGCGCGCGTGCCAACAACCTGCAGAACGTCACCGTCGACTTCCCACTCGGCACCTTCACCGCAGTCACCGGCGTGAGCGGCTCCGGAAAGTCCAGCCTCATCAACGACATCCTCTACAAGGTGCTCGCCAATCAGCTGAACGGCGCACGCCAGATCCCCGGCAAGCACACTCGGGTGTCGGGGCTCGACAATCTCGACAAGGTCGTGCATGTCGACCAGGCACCCATCGGCCGAACCCCGCGATCGAACCCCGCGACCTATACGGGTGTTTTCGACAAGATCCGCACCCTGTTCTCCGAGACCGTCGAGGCGAAGTCCCGAGGCTATCTTCCCGGCCGCTTCAGCTTCAACGTCAAGGGCGGCCGCTGCGAGAACTGCTCCGGTGACGGCACGATTAAGATCGAAATGAACTTCCTCCCCGATGTCTACGTCGTCTGCGAGGTCTGCAACGGAGCCAGATACAACCGTGAGACGCTCGGCGTGCATTACAAGGACAAGAACATCGCCGAGGTGCTCGACATGCCGATCAGCGAGGCCGCGGAGTTCTTCGAGGCGATCTCGTCGATCAGCCGCTTCCTCAGCACTCTCGTCGAGGTCGGGCTCGGCTACGTGCGTCTCGGCCAGAGCGCCACGACGCTGTCGGGCGGTGAGGCGCAGCGGGTGAAGCTCGCGACCGAGCTCCAGAAGCGGTCGATGGGGCGCAGCATCTATGTGCTCGACGAGCCGACGACGGGGCTGCACTTCGAAGACGTGCGCAAGCTGCTCCTCGTTTTGAACAGCCTCGTCGACAAGGGCAACACCGTCATCGTCATCGAACACAATCTCGACGTGATCAAGTCGGCCGACTGGCTGATCGACCTCGGACCCGAGGGCGGCGCCGGAGGCGGGCGGGTGCTCGCCGTCGGAACGCCCGAGCACCTTGCCACCGTCGTGGAGAGTCACACCGGCGTCTTCCTCAAAGAGGTGCTCGACGCCTC
>JAYVNU010000238.1:0-11334 GCA_043758345.1 Lacisediminihabitans sp. | reverse complement strand
GACCCGCCAAAATGCGCCGGCGTCGGGCGTTCCGACCGGCTTCCCCTCGTAGAGCACCGTCGTCGCGCCCGCGAGGAGCGGACCGTAGACGATGTAGGAGTGCCCGACGACCCAGCCGACATCGCTGGCCGTCCACATCACATCGCCGAGTCCGACGTCGTAGATGTTCTTCATCGACCAGATCAGGGCCACCGCGTGCCCCCCGTTGTCTCGCACGACGCCCTTCGGAGACCCCGTCGTGCCCGACGTGTAGAGGAGGTAAAGCGGGTCGGTCGCCGCCACCGATACCGGCGCGTGCGGCTCTGACGCGAGCATCCGCGAATGCCAGTCGATCCACACGGTTCCGGAGGCGGAATAGTCGTCCGCTGACCCGGGCACCTCCGGGCGGTCTTTCACGATGACCGTGTGGACGGTTCCGTTGCTGAGGGCCAGCGCCTGCACGATGGTCGGGAGGTACTCGACCACCCGGTTCGTCTCGATGCCGCCCGATGCGGTGATGATGACCTTTGCTTCGGCGTCGTCGAGACGGGCGGCAAGTTCTTTGGCCGCGAATCCGCCGAAGACGACCGAGTGCACAGCACCGAGGCGGGCGCAGGCGAGCATCGCGACGATGGCCTGCGGAATCATCGGAAGGTAGATGGCGACGCGATCGCCGGCGACGACCCCGGCATCGGCGAGCATGCCTGCACAGCGGGCGACCTTGTCGAGCAGTTGATTGTAGGAATAGCTCTTCGACTTTGCGACGACGGGCGAATCGTAGATGAGGGCGGTCGTGTCGCCACGGCCGGCCAGCACATGGCGGTCAAGCGCGTTGTAGGAGGTATTGAGTCGGGCATCCGCGAACCAGCGGTAGAGCGGAGCGTCTGAACTCTCGAGCGCGGCGGTCGGGTAGACATCCCAGTCGATGGCCTGCGCCGCGTCGAGCCAGAAGCCTTCAGGATCTTCGGATGCCCGTGCCGCGACCTCTTCGAAGACGCCGAGTCGTTTCTTCCCCGCGCTGTGACTGCTCACGAGACGACCCGTCCGTTCGTCGATGGTGTGGCTATCGTCATCTCATTTCTCCTTCGAAATGTGGGGCGGAATTCGGTCGGTTTGAGGCATCCGCGAATCGGTCGGCCCGGCCGGTCAGACTGCTACGATGCAGATTACGAGCACGTGGACGTGCTCCGCTACCGTCCAAAGGAGGTAGCAGCGTGATCGGAGAATCAGCGTTTTACGATCTCGAGCTGCTGCAGAAGACCCTGAAGGCACTGACCAGCCGTGCCGGGTTTCCTGTCGCGTTCGGCGGTCTCGTCGCGCGAGACGGCGCACCGCTCACGTCGTTCGTCGGCACCAGCGGGCATTCGCTCGATGGGCTGCTCATCGAACCGAGCCAGGGCCTCGGCGGGCGCGCCATCGCGGAGCGCAAACCGGTCGCCGCCACCCAGTATCGAAACTCGACGGCCATCACCCACCGCTACGACCGGGAAGTGCTCGCGGAGAATATCGTCGGCCTTCTCGCCATTCCGGTGGTCGTCGATGGCTCGGTGAGGGCGGTGATCTACGGTGCCCATCGCACGGCGACCCAGCTCGGGGATCCGGTGGTGCGAACCTCGCTCGCTCTTGCCACAGCCCTCGCCTGGGAGTATTCGGTGCACGATGAGGTCGAGCGACGACTGGCGGTCATCGAGACCGAGGGCCGTCTGCGCCGCCCGCTGGAGCTCGCCGCCACCGAGCGAGACGAACTTCGCGAGATCTACGCCGAGCTGCGGCAGATCGGTCGAGCCGTCAACGACCCGGTCCTGGCGGCGCGGTTGGATCATATCGGGCGGGAGTTGCAGCTCCCGGCGGTTGCCAACGCGACGGAACTCTCGCCTCGCGAGCTCGATGTGCTGGCGAACGTCGCGCTCGGCAAGCGAAATGCGCACATCGCCGGCCAGTTGCAGCTGGCCGAGAGCACGGTAAAGAGTTACCTCTCGGCCGCGATGAGGAAGCTGGATGTGACGAGCCGATTCGAGGCCGTCATCGTGGCGCGCCGACGCGGTCTCCTTCCCTGATTCACCGCGTTTTCATCCACGCCCTTGCGCGTCGGCCAGGAGTGAGTGTACAGTCACTCACATGTCCCAAGGATCATCCTTCCTCTCCACCGCCGAGGTGCGACGCGAGAGCGTCATCGCTGCCGCGATGACCGAATTCTCGCTGCGGGGCTACCTCGGCACACCGATCGCCGCCGTCGCCAGCCGCGCGAAGATCTCGCCGGCGTACGTCTTCAAGCTCTTCCCCGGCAAGGAGTCGCTCTTCGTGGCTGCCCTCGATCACTGCTACGCGCTCACCGAGGCCGTTCTCACAAGCGGAGCGGATGCCGCGGTCGACCAGTCGCCCGCAGCCGTGCTCCATGCGATGGGCGGTGTCTACGCCGACCTCGTCGCGGACCGCGAGTTGCTGATGCTTCAGGTGCACGCGCAAGCGTCGACGGATGTGCCGGAAATCGCCGAGGCCGTGCGCCGGGGTCTTGAGCGCATCACGACCTTCGCCAAGCGCCGCTCGGGTGCGCCCGATGCCGACATCCAGAATTTCATCGCCGTCGGCCAGCTCTGCCACCTGATCGTCTCGACCGGCATCGACCCGCAGTCCGGCGAGTGGGCACGCATCCTGGTCGAGGGGATCCGTCATCCGGTCGCTTCCTGACCGGTGTGGGCATCCGCTATTTTTTTGCTCCGAGAAGTGACTGATCAGTCACTCACACATCACCAGAAGAGAAACGGAAGTCTCATGTCGAAGTCCACCATCGCCGCCGCGCACACCCCGACGGCTGTCAAGACCCGCCGCGCCCCGCTCTACGTCATCATCTCGGCGTGGGCCATCCCCGTGCTCGTGCTCGGCCAGTTCGCGCTCCTCGCCGTCGTCCCGCTCGCACTTGTGCTGATCGGCGTGCTGAGGGACCCGCGCATCCGCCCGCTGCGCTGGTGGGCCGGGCTCGTCGCAGCCGCCTATCTAACCCCGCTGGCGATCTGGGCACTCCGCGCAGACCGCGCCACGAGCCTCAGCACGGACATGAGCCCCATCTTCGCCGCGATCATCGTGGTCGCCGCCGTCGTCGTCATCGTCAAGCTCCACACCAACCGCACGCGCTGAACCAGCCAACCAATCGTCTCGAGGAAAGGCACGATCATGACAAAGCTCGCCCCATCATCCGTCACGGATGTACGCCCCACCGTTCGCGCGAACACAGCACCGCCTGAGCGCAGCACCCGCCGCTGGTGGGCACTCGTCGTGCTCGCTCTCGCCCAGTTCCTGGTCGTGCTCGACGCGTCCATCGTGAACATCGCGCTTCCCTCTGTCGGGTCGGCGCTCTCTATGAATACCGCCGCGCTCAGCGGTGTCATCACCGCGTACGTTCTGCCCTTCGGCGGCCTGCTGCTCTTCGGTGGCCGACTCGCCGACCGCTTCGGTCATCGCCGCCTCTTCCTCATTGGAGTGCTCGGCTTCGTCCTCGGGTCAGCGACGGCCGGACTCGCCGTCAGCGGAGAGATGCTGTTGACCGCTCGCGCAATTCAGGGCGCCTCGGCCGCTCTGCTCGCGCCGGCATCCCTCGCCCTTCTCACCCAGCTGTTCCGCACCCCGGAAGACCGGGCGAAAGCGCTCGGCCTCTGGGGAGCGGTCGCCGGCATCGGCAGCGCGGCGGGTGTTCTGCTCGGTGGAGTGCTCACGGCCGCCTTCGGCTGGTCCGCGGTGTTCTTCGTGAATGTCCCGGTCGGCGTCATCATCCTCGTCGCTATCCCGATGCTCATAACCCGCGACCCCTCCGGGTCGAAGCAGCGACTCGACCTCCCCGGGGCGATCACCGTCACGGCGGGACTCGTCGCCCTCGTCGCCGGCTTCACGCAGGCCGAGCACCTCGGCTTCGCGCATCCGATCAGCCTCGCGTTGTTTGCTGCGGCCGTCGCATTGATCGCGGCATTCGTCGCGATCGAGGCGCGTTCATCCTCGCCCCTTCTTTCTCTCGGTATCTTCCGCACGGCATCCATCACCGCCGGAAACATCGCCGTCGCGACCATCGGTGCCGCGACGGTCGCGCTGTTCTTCGCGCTCTCCGTCTACATGCAGTCGGTGCTCGGATACGACGCACTGACCGCGGGCCTCAGCCAGCTGCCCCTCGCCGGGGCACTCGTGCTCATCGCGGCGGTCGCGCCGAGCCTCATCGGACGCTTCGGTGTGCGGCCGACACTCGTCGGAGCGCTCGTGCTGCTCGCCGGCGGCCTCGTCTGGCTGTCGTTCGCCCCGAGCACCGCCTCGTTCGTCGGCAGCATCCTCGCCCCCTCGATCGTGATCGGGATCGGACTCGGCGCCGGATTCGTCGCCGGCACCCAACTCGCCGTCAACGGAGTGCGCGACACCCAGACCGGGCTCGCGAGCGGCCTGGTCAACACCAGCCAGCAGATCGGTGGTGCAATCGGCCTCGCCGTACTCTCCACCGTCGCCGCTGCACGCACCCAGTCGCTGTCCGCCAGCGGCGTCTCGCTCGGCGATGCGCTGACGTCGGGCTTCTCGCTCGCGTTCCTCGGTGCCGCGGCGCTCGCACTGCTCGGCGCACTCGCGGTCACCGTCATCCGCCAGCGTCGCTGAGGCGGGCAGAGACCACACCGGCGCGACCGTCACCACGACGGTCGCGCCGGTTTCCGTCGTTCGCGGGATGCTGCACCCTTGCGCCACCCGGCCCGAAGTGCTCTCATGGAGCCACGAGTGGTGTCCGTCCGACGAAGGGGGACCACGTGTTGGAGACCAACACACAGGCGCGTCGTCGCCTCCGGGCTGTGCTCGGCTCGATACTCACCGTTGCATTCCTTGTGGTGCCGCTGACAGCGTCGGCTGCCACGGCTGCCACTGCCTCAACCGGCACCGTGCGCGGGGCAGCATCCGGTCGGTGTCTCGACGTCGCCGGGGCAAACACGGCCAACGGCACCGGACTCACGCTCTATGACTGCGATGCACGAACGAACCAGCAGTGGACGCTCACGGCAACCGGGGCGCTGAGCGTCTATAACGGCACGCGGTGCCTGGATGTCTCGGCGCACGCCACCGCGCCGGGTTCACGGGTGCAGATCTACGGCTGCAACGGTGGCGCGAACCAGCGTTGGACGCTCGGCGCCGACCACACGATCCGCGGTGTGGAGTCGGGGTTGTGCCTCGACGTACTGAGGACGGCGACGGCGAACGGCTCCCCCATCTCCATCTGGACCTGCAACGGCGGCGGCAACCAGCACTGGACCACCCCGCTTGCCACAGCAGACACCCAGCCGCCAAGCGTTCCGGGAGGCCCCCGCGCCACCGACCTGACCTGTTCGTCGGTGACCTTCGCCTGGAATGCCGCGACAGACAACGTCGGCGTCGCGTTCTACGACGTCTACCACGACGGGCAGCTGATGACCTCGGTGAGCGGCATGACGCTCTCGACGAACCTCGCCGTTGTCGCCGGTGTGACGTGGGGGCTGTATGTGAACGCTCGGGATGCCGCCGGCAACGTCTCGCAGGCGAGCTCGACGGTGCCGATCGCTCCGCCACAATGTACGGTCGACACCACCCCGCCGACGGCGCCCGGCTCCCTCGCCGGAACCCCATCCGGTACGAGTGTGACCCTCGCCTGGACGGCATCCACCGACAACATCGGGGTGCGGGCATACGACGTCTATCGCGATGACACGAAAATCGGCTCGATGACCGGGGCGGCAGCGGCAGCACCTGAAACGAGCTATCTCGATAGCGGTCTCGCGGCCTCGACGACCTACCGCTACCGGGTCGTCGCCCGGGATGCCCAGGCCAACGTCTCGCCGAGCAGCGCGACGGTCAGCGCGACCACCGGCGCCGGCTGCAGCAACCCGGTGTGCGATGTCACGCTGGTGACAACGGATACCGACATCCCCTGGGGACTCGTCACCCTGCCGGATGGAAGCATCCTCTACAACCGACGTGACGCTCACGACATCGTCCACCTCGATCCGAAGACCGGAGCGAAGGTCACGGTCGGAACGGTGCCGAATGTTCAGAGCACCGACGGCGAGGGTAGCCTGACCGGGCTCGCAATCGCCCCGACCTTCGCCACCGACCACTGGCTGTACATCATGCACACGTCACCGACCGACAACCGGATCGTGCGCATCAAACTGACGAACGAGGTGCTGGATACCGGCAGCGAGCAGGTGCTCCTCTCCGGCATCCTGCGCAACAAGTTCCATGACGGCGGGCGCCTGCGCTTCGGTCCGGACGGCACGCTCTACGCCTCGACCGGTGACGCCCAGACCGGCGACAACGCCCAGAATCTCGCGAGCCTCAATGGCAAGGTGCTGCGGATCAATCCCGACGGCAGCATCCCGTCCGACAATCCCTTTGGCACGGCGGTCTGGAGTTACGGTCACCGCAATCCGCAGGGCCTCGCCTTCGATTCGCAGGGCCGCCTGTGGGAGCAGGAGTTCGGCAACAGCGTGATGGATGAGACGAATCTCATCGTGAAGGGTGGCAACTACGGCTGGCCCGCCTGCGAGGGAACGACGGGCACCTGCGGAACCGCGGGTTTCATCGCCCCGAAGCACACCTATCCGACCTCGGCGGGATCGTGCTCCGGCATCGCGATCGTGACGGATGTCGTGTACGTCGCCTGTGAGCGCGGCACTCGGCTCTATCGCGAGGTGATCAGCGGCACGTCGCTGACGAACGTGCAACAGTATTTCGTCGGTACCTACGGGCGACTCCGCACGGTCGAACCGGCTCTCGATGGCGGGCTCTGGTTGACGACGACCAACCAGGGCGACAAGGACAGCATCCCGAACAACAGCGCGGAGAAGATCCTGCACGTCGCCCTCGGCGGGTGACCGTCCCACTCATCGCTCACGTCACCCTCGAAAAGGTGCTGGTACTCGAGCAACCGCGCGCTCATGCTGGTCTCGTGGGGGCGGGGGCTGGTACTCGGAGAGCCCGGCCCTCCTTGTCGGTGCGGTCGCGGTTGCTCTCGGCGCTCCTGATCGTCTCGGCGTTGGCACGGCCGGTGGGGGTGCCGTCGCCTTCCTCACCCAACGCCAGAGAGTGCTGGCGTCGACGAATGCGGTGCTCCTCTCGCGGATGTACGCCGCTCGCATGGTTGTTCTCGGGGTATCCGACAGCAAGCCGACCGATCTGGCCGCATCCCCGGCGGTCCCGGAGCCGTTTCGATCGGACGACGCCGCGCTCGCCGCGATCATCGGACGGGTGATTCCGGATGCGCAGCAGTCGTCCCTGGGGATCGTCGACGGCCGGGCGAAGTACATCACCGGGGTGGCGACCGACTTCCCATTGCAGGCCATTCCCGGTTTCGTCGCTCGCGTGGTGAGCGAAGAGGCCGATGGCAAGGTGCATCTGGGTACCGTCGCGGCTTCCGGACGATCTGTGCGCTACGTTGCACTACCGGTCTCCGTTGGCGGCAGTACCCAACCGGCGATTTTTGTCTCGGCCATAGACATGAATGCACAGCTGGCCGACCTCACGTCGGCTTTCATCACCTACTGGCAGGTGATTGCGGTGTCTCTTCTCGTCATCGCCGCTGCCGGATGGTTCGTTTCCGGTCGACTGCTCAGGCCGATCAGGGATGTTCGGATCGCCGCAGCACGGATAACGTCGAGCAATCGTTCGGAGCGTACTCCCGTGCGTGGTCGGGACGACCTCTCACAGCTCACCGGCACGGTGAACGAGATGCTCGACCGCCTCGATGGCGCGATGACCGCACAACGCCAGCTGCTCGACGACGTTCGGCACGAGCTGAACACACCGATCGAGGTGGAAGAGACTCGAGAGCTCGCCATCGGTGAGCTCGGACGGGTCGCCGCGCACGTCCAGGATCTCGCGTCACTGGCAGAGACCGAGAAGGACAACGGCGCGCGTCGGAGCATCGCTGTCAAAGACTTCGCGGTTCAGCTTTTTGCGAAGGTGCGGGTGCTGCCGGGGCACCTGTGGCGCCTGTCGCCTGGCGCCTGTCGAGTCTTCCGCGAGACCGCTCGAGGGGTCAGTGGATTGGGCCTCAGCCTGCCGATAGTGAAAGTGATCACCGCCGCCGCCGCCGGAAACGTCACACTCACCATCGAGCCGCGGCACGACCGTCACTCTCCTGAGACCTCTCCGTGCATCATTCATCCGGAGGCCGAAAAGGCATGAGCAACATCCTTGTCGCGGAAGACGAGCCGCGTATCTCCAATTTCGTCGAGAGAGGGCTTCGCTCTGCCGGCTATGCCTGCACCGTGCCAGCCGACGGGGCCGAGGCGTTGATCGATGCACAGAGCGGCGCGTTCGACCTCGTGCTTCTGGATGTCGGCCTGCCGTCCCTCGACGGATTCGGGGTGCTTCGTCGACTCAGGGCGACGCATCCGTCCCTCCCGGTCATCATGCTCACGGCACGGAACTCGGTGGAGGACACGGTGCTCGGCCTCGACAGTGGTGCGAGCGACTACCTCGCGAAGCCCTTCAAGTTCGACGAACTGCTCGCGCGGATCCGCCTGCGCCTCCGCGACAGCGAGCAGACGGCGAGCGGACGGCGAGCTGAGCGCTGGCCCACGGCGACCTCAGCCTCGATGCGAGAACCCGTCGCGCTCACGTCGCTGGCGTCGAGGTCGACCTCTCCACACGGGAGTTCGCATTGGCGGAAGAGTTCTTCAAGCATCCCGAGCAGGTTCTCAGCCGAGAGCAGCTGCTCAGTCGTGTCTGGGGGTACGATTCGGAGCCGGGTTCGAACAAGCTCGACGTCTCCATCCGCGACCTGCGGAACAAGCTGGGGAATGACGTCATCGAGACCGTCCGAGGGATGGGATACCGGCTTCGGTGAATGTCTGACGACGCTAGTTGTTCCCGCCGTTGCCGCTATTTCCGTCGGAAGAGTTATTACTCGAATCGGCCTTGTCTTTCTCCGCAGCGTCTGTGTCTGCCTGGTCTGTGTCTGCCTGGTCTGCGGCTGCCGTGTCTGCGGCTGCCTTGTCTGCGGTGGTTTTGTCTTTCGATACCTTTTCGGCAGCCGCTCGATCCTTCTTCGACGCGTCGCTCTCGGCTGTGTCACCAGCGCCTGGATTCGACCCCGGGCCGACAGAGCCGCCGGAACCGCCGGAGTTGCCGGCGCCGCTACCGGAGGAAGCTGCCTTACCCGGTGATGAGATGGAGTGATCGCCGTCCGTGCTGCCGGCGGCAGAGGAATTGCCGCCCGCCGAGGCACCGGTTTTCGTCAGCGTCGCGGCCTCGTCCGTGCCAACGACGATGAGCCCGCTCGCGCTGAGTCTCCGGCCGGCTGACGGGCAGCGAAATCCGACGGTTGATAGCCGGGTGGAACGACGACCGGTGAAACCCCTGAGACCTCCGCCACCTGCACGGGCAGTGGCGACGCGAAGGCTCCGACGGCACCGAGCGAGAGCGCCCGACCAGCACCGTGGCGCCGAGCGCTACGGGTAGAGAGAAAAACGTCTCATGGTGCCGATTCTCCTCTGGACAAGTCGGTGAGGAGAGCCCCCGTTCGTCCGAAGGCGAGGTGGCCGATCTCTGAACCGGCCACCTCGGACCTCACGCCCCCGTGATCGACCCGAATCGATCACCGCGACGGGTTTGCTCCTGAAGGTACTCGGTTGGAGATTTTTCTTATCATCGTCAGCCGCAGCCCGAATGCCGCCGAGAACATTCTTACCTCCGCGACTCGGAGAGAGAACTTACCGGCGATCCTCCGCCAGCCTCCGAAGAGATGCCTGCCCCGGAAAGCGGATGCGTCCGTTCGAGCGACGCGCCCTCGACATCCACATCGGGAACGATGCGATCGAGCCACCGCGGGAACCACCAGGCAGCCCTGCCGAGAAGGTGCATCGCCGACGGGATGAGCAGCATCCGCACGATGAAGGCGTCGACGAGCACGCCGAAGGCCAGGCCGAACCCGATCGGGCGAATGGTGGAGGAGTCCGAGAAAATGAATCCGGAGAAGACTGCGATCATGATGATCGCGGCTGCGGTGACCACAGGGCGACCGACCTGCAGCCCGCGTTGCACGGCGATTTTGGCCGGTGCGCCGTGAGCGAAGGCCTCCCTCATCCCCGAGACGAGAAACAGCTGATAGTCCATCGCGAGCCCGAAGAGGATCCCCACCTCGATGACGGGCAGGAAGCTCAGGATCGGCGCCGGGTCATGCACTCCGAAGATCGCGCTCAGCCATCCGAACTGGTAGATCGCCGTCAGGCCGCCGAAGGTGGCGAACAGTGACAGCACGAAGCCCGCGGTCGCTGTCAGCGGCACGACCAGAGATCGGAACACGATGATCAGAATGATCAGCGAGAGCCCCACGACCACGACGAGGTAGATCGGAAGCACGTTCGCGAGCTTCTCTGAGACGTCGATCTGCGCGCTCGCGTTGCCGGCGACGCCGAGGGTGATCGTGCCGTCAGACGATGACAGCGGCGACAGGTTACGAAGGTCGTGAACGAGATTCTCGGTCGAGACACTCGAGGGTCCGCCGGTGGGGATGACCTGGAACGCCACCGTCGTGTTGTCGGATGACGCGCCGATGGGCACGACCGCCGACACGTGGTTCTGGCTCGCGATCTTCTGTCCGATCGTCACCTCGTTGGCGAGGAGGGTATCGCCGGTCGCCGCTTTCGGCAGGTTCGCGACGACGAGAAGCGGGCTGTTCTGCCCGGCCCCGAACTTCGACTCGATCGTCTTGTAGGCGTTGTACTGGCTTGACGACGTGGCCTCGGATGCCCCGTCGGGCAGCCCAAGCCGCATCTGCATCGCGGGAAGCGCGATGACGGCGAGCACGATGATGCCGGCCGCCAGGGTAACGATCGCGCGCGGCGTGGCCATCGCCCTGTTCGCTACCGGAGTCGCGCCGTGAGCGCCGATCAGTGCGCGCTCCTTCTTGCGCAGGATTCTCATGCCGACGAGGGAGAGCACCGCCGGCGTGAAGCTGATCGCGACGAGGATGGCGACGGCCACCGCGACGGCTCCGACCGTTCCCATCAGTCCGAGGAACGGGATGCCCGTGATGTTCAGCGCGAGCAGCGCGACGATCACGGTCGTGCCGGCGAAGACGACAGCATTGCCCGAGGTGCCGTTCGCGAGTCCGATGGACTCGTGGAGCTCGAGCCCCTGCTTCAACTGGGTTCGGTGCCGGTTGATGATGAAGAGCGAGTAATCTATCCCGACCGCGAGACCGAGCATCAGGCCGAGAACGGGCGTGACGGAGGTGAACTGCACTACCCCGGAGAAGGCGAGCGCTCCGAGGGTCGCAGCGCCGACACCGACCAGCGCGCTGAGCAACGGAAGCGCAGCCCCGATGACGGTACCGAGCATGACGAGCAGCACAATGGC
>JAYVNU010000237.1:0-30231 GCA_043758345.1 Lacisediminihabitans sp. | reverse complement strand
CGTAGCGCGGTCCATCGTCGTTCGCATTCCGATCGGTGGCAGCGCGGTCGTCGTTGGGCACAGAAATCTCAATTCATAAGCGGGAGGCGGCCGGATGGTGCCACGGCCAGGTACCTAGGCTACCGAATCGGGCTGAAATGCTCGGCATCGTCACGAACGCGCGAGAACCGCGAGCAGCGCTGCTGCCTTCAGCTTGACCTCGGCGAGCTCCTCGGATGGCACCGAGAGTGACGTGATCCCACCGCCCGTTCCGATAGCCGCCCCGTCCGCGTCGAGCACGATGCAGCGGATGATCATCGCCAGATCGATCCGTCCGTCCAGCGAGAAATACCCGAAGGCACCGGCATAGATGCCGCGCGGCCGTGACTCGAGCCGATCGAGGATCTCGGTCGCCCTACGCTTCGGTACGCCGGTCATCGAGCCTGCGGGAAAGCAGGCGGCGACGGCATCCATCGCATCGAAGCCTCTGGCGAGCGTGCCCCTCACGGTGCTCACGAGCTGATGCACATGTGCGTAAGTCTCGACGGCGAGCAGGCTCGGCACGGTGACCGTGCCGACCGCACTGACCCGGGAGATGTCATTACGCATCAGGTCGACGATCATCAGATTCTCGGCGCGCTCTTTCTCGCTTTCGAGCAACTCCTTCGCCAGCGCGTCGTCGGTCAGGGGCGTCGCGCCGCGCGGCCGGGTGCCTTTGATCGGCTTCGACTCGATCGTTCCGTCGGGCGAGATGGCGAGAAACTGCTCCGGAGAAGCGCTGAGCACCACAACATCCCCGATCCGGAAGTACGAACCGTGATGACTCGGCGACGACTCGCGCAGCGCGAGATAGGTCAGGAACGGATCCGGATGGATGTCGACCCTCACCTCGGTCGTCAGGCACAGCTGGTACGCCTCCCCCTCCATGATCGCGGCCTGGCACTCCGCGATCATGGCGAGGTACTTGTCGTCGGTGTCGGCCCAGGTGACAGCGGGCCGTTCGAGCGATGGTCGAGCCTGCGGAAACGGACGGACGTTGCTCACGCTGTCGACCAGTTCGGCGAGGGTGGCGGCATCCAGAGCGAGCGCACGCATCATGTGCGTGCCGTGGTCGAAGGCGAGCACGCCGTCGAGGAAGAGAAGGGCGGCATCCGGGTTCTGGCCAAGCGGATCTTCGCCGGGCCGCTGTCCGCTGCGCCGATGCCCGCTGCGCCGCTGTCCGCTGGGCCAGGTAGCTGTCTCCCCGATGGTCTGCGCCCGCAACCCGTAGCCGAGCCAGCCGACCCACCCGAGGCGGAAGCCGTCGCCGGTGTCGACACTGTGCTCGGAGACCTCCGCTCGCAGCGCCTCGAAAATCGTGCCGGGAGTCGTCACCCCGTCGACGGTCACCGTGCCGTCGGTGACGGAGGAGGTCATCATCCGCGAGCCGCGACCGAGGTAGCTCGTTCCCCTGCCGTCGGAACTGTCGAGCCAGACCGAGTGCTGCTCGGCCGCGAAGAGGATCGCGAAGACGTGCGCCGGGTCGATCCAGCCCGGCAGGCGTGCCTCGAACAGCCGGTGGCGCATACCCTGAAGTCTATGAGCGCCCCATCGATCTCCCGTTGGCACGATTCGGCGCTGCTTCCGCTCGACGATGCCCGCAGCGCTGGCCTGTCGATCATCGCCGCGGACTCCTGGCTCGTCGATGATGGCAAGACGCTCGCCCTCGATCTCCATCGCATCCGATTCTTCGCTGCGATGGGGCTGTCTGCCGATGCCGACGCCTTCTGGGATGCCGTAATCGCGGCGATCCCCCGCTCCGGACCGTGGTTCCCTCGGGTCGAACTCCAGCGTCATGGGAATGACACCCGCTTCGTTTTCCGCCTTCGCCCGGCGCCCGAGCGGACTCGATCCGTTCGACTCGCCACCCACACCGGCCCGGACCCGCGGACGTCGCCGAAGATCAAGGGACCGGACACGGATGCCCTGCTCGCCGCCCGCCGGGAGGCGCAGGCCCGCGGCGCCGACGAGGCGGTCATCCTCTCCCCCGACGGCTCGGTCGTGGAGGGCGCCTGGAGTGCCATGCTCTGGTGGCGCGGCGACGCACTGTGCGTTCCGTCGCCCGAACTCGACCGAGTCGACAGCGTGACTGCGCGATCCGTGATCACGCTCGCGACGGCGCTCGGGGTCGAGGTGCTCTACGAGTCGGTGACGGCAGAGGATCTCGACGGACTGGAGATCTGGGTGCTGAGCGCGCTGCACGGCATCCGCATCGTCACCGCGTGGATCGATGGCCCATCGCCGGCCGAAGAACCGGGGCGGCTCGCCATCTGGCAGGCCCGACTCGACCGGCTGCGGCGCCCCCTGTGAACGACATCCTCAACTGGGTTCTCGACACGGTTCGACACGTCGACCCTGAGATACGCCTGCTGATCGCGTTCGTCGGGATGCTGTTCGAGACCTCCATTCTCATCGGGTTGATCGTGCCGGGCGACACGATCGTGCTCGTCTCGGCCACCGGTGTCGGCAACTGGGCAGAGTATGTGGCACTTCTCGTCGCGGTCATCGCCGGCTCACTCAGCGGCGAGAGCCTTGGTTTCGCGCTCGGCAAGTACTTCGGTCCACACATCCAGTCCAGCCGGCTCGGTCGACGTCTCGGCGAGAAGAACTGGCTGCGGGCGCGCACCTATCTCGACAGACGCGGCGGTATCGCAGTCTTCGTCTCGCGCTTTCTGCCGGTGCTGCACGCGCTCACTCCGGTCACCGTCGGAATGAGCCCGATGCGCTACCGACGGTTCATTTCCTGGACGGCGCCTGCCTGCGTGCTCTGGGCCAGCGCCTACGTCTCGATCGGATGGCTCGCCGCAGGCTCGTACCGAAAGCTGGAAACCCAACTGCACTACGCCGGATACCTCTTCGCGGCGATCATCGTGGCGTTTCTACTGGTGGCGTTCCTCGCGAAGAAGTTCATCGTGCGGCGCGAGGCGCGGCACATGGAGCACCAGCCGCCGGTCGACCCCTCGGATTCCTGACCGTCGCATTAACCGGGCACTTCTGCATCCACCGCGCTGATCGTACGCAGCGATGGTCGAGGAACCCCGCGGAGAACGGATGCCTCGTGGTCGGCTGTACTGTCGCGAGCCGCAACGCTGCCGACCGACGAAGGCTCACGAACGCGCGATCGAGGTCGGCGATGGGATCGGCTTCGTCCTCGATTCCGACCGAGAGGCGCACGAGCTCGTCGTGGATGCCGAAGCTCTCGCGCTCCACCTGCGACAGTTGCGAATGCGACGTCGTCACCGGGTGCAGGATCATCGAGCGCACGTCGCCGATGTGGGTCATCCGGCTGGAGAGTTCGACGGAATCGATCACGGCACGCTCAGAGTCGAAGTCGCCGTCGAGCGAGAAACTGAACACCGAGCCCGACCCGCGTGGAAAATACTTCTCGGCAAGACGATGATGCGGGCTCGAAGCGAGCGCCGGATGCTCCACACCGCTGACTTCCGGCTGCAACTCGAGCCAGCGCGCTACCGCGAGAGCATTGCGGGAGTGACGTTCGGCCCGGAGCGACAGTGTTTCCAGCCCCTGCAGCAGGAGGGATGCAGTGAACGGCACCGGGACGAGGCGGGCGGCCATGATCGACCGTGTGTACTCGAGGTAGGCGCTCTTCCCGAACCGGGCGACGAACGATGCCGTGTCGGCTGACGCACTCGAGAATTGCGGAAATTTCTCCGGGTACGAATTCGGAAATGACGGGGCGCGAGCGAACCTGCGGGACTTCTAGCGCGGCTGGTATCCGCTGCCGCACGATCCCGCCGAGACCGGTTCGCAACGACCGCCGAGCATATCAGGGGCACGCAGCGGTTTCCGCCACCACAACTCCGTTCGGCGACCACCACTGTGTTCTCACGCGGTGGTGGTTTGCGAACGCGGGGGTGCTTCTCGCGAAGGTGGTGGTGGATGAGCGGATGCCCCGACAGATGTAGCGCACGAACAAGGGCCAGCACGCCGCGGCGTACTGGCCCTTGCGCAACTGGCCCAGGTGTTAGAGCAGACCGGCCTTCTTCAGCCAGGCCTTCGCCGCGACCGCGGGGTCGGTCTTGCTGTCGCCCGATACCTCGGTGTTGAGCGCCAGCAGGTCTTTCGTGGTGAGCTTGGCCGAGACGGCGTTCAGCGTGTCCTCCAGCTTCGCGCTGGTCTTCTTCTTGTAGACGAGCGGGATGACCTCCTGCGATGCGAAAAGGCTCTTCGGATCGGTCAGGGTCACGAGGTTACTCGCGAGGATCGATGGGGTTGTCGAATAGATGTCTGCGACCTGAACGGTGTTGTCGAGGAGTGCCTTCAGCGTTGCCGGGCCGCCTGCGTCGTTGATCGCCTGGAAGTTGATTCCGTCCAGGCCGTAGACGCTCTTCAGGCCCGGGATTCCGTCCGGACGAGTGAGGAACTCCGGATTGGCAGCCAGCGCATACGTACCGACGTTCTTCAGGTCGGCGATCGTCTTGAGGTTGTGCGCTTTCGCGAACGCCGCAGTGACGTTGAGCGAATCGGAGTCAGCGGCCGTTGCCGGCTTCAGCGAGACGAGCGTCGGTGGCAACGCCTTCTTCAGGGCTGCCGCGACGCCGCTCGAGGAACTCGCGGCCGCAGACTTGTCGAGGAACGAGAGAATGCTTCCCGAGTATTCCGGGATGACGTCGACATCGCCCGCTTCGAGAGCGGGCAGGTAGACCGCACGCTGGCCGATATTGAGTTTGTAGCTGACTTTGAAGCCTTTGGCTGCGAGTGCCTGACCGTAGATATCGGCGAGGATGACGTTCTCGGAGAATGCCGCCGAACCGACGGTGATGCTGCCGGCCGACGTCGTCGACGAATTGCCGCTGAGCGAGCCGGACGACGAGCACCCGACGAGAACGATGGTCGTGGCGACCGCCAGCACCCCTGTGAGGACGATGCTTTTCCTGCGTGCGAACATGATTACTGACCTTCCATGGTTAGTGTCCTTGTGGATGCGACGACGGGAAGGGACCCGCCGCGTGCTGTGTTTCTCCGGTCGATCGACCCGCGGGACACTCCGCGCGGAACGAGAAATCTCTGGACGAGGGCGAGGACGCCGTCGATGATGAGGGCGAACCCCGTGACCAGGATCGCCCCGGCGATCATTTGCGGATAGTCCGCCGTCTGCAGACCATCGACGAGGAACCGTCCGATGCCGCCCGCGGCGAAATACGACCCGACAGTCGCGGTTGCGAAGACCTGGAGCGTCGCGGCCCGGAAGCCACCGAGCAGAAGCGAGATCGACAGCGGGATCTCGACCTTCCGGATGATCTGAAGCTCGGTCATCCCGACCGCTCGTGCCGCATCGACCGTCATCTTGTCCACCGATTCGATACCCGAATAGACGCCGGCGAGCAGCGGCGGGATGCCGAGGATCACGAGCACTATGGTGAGCGGAAGGATGCCGATCCCCAGCAGCAGGATGAGTACGGAGAGCAGGCCGAGGGTGGGAAGCGCGCGGGTGATGTTGCTCGCGGCTATGGCGATGGCGCGCCCCCTGCCGGTGTGACCAATGGCGAGACCTATCGGCACGGCGATGAGCACGACGAAGAGCACGCTGATGCCCGTGTACTGGAACTGTTCTGCGATACGGACGCCGATGGACGGGTGCCCAGGGGTGCTCACCGAGTGTGCGGGATCGAACAGCCAGGCGAATCCCTGGGCGATGAGGTTCATCGCACACCCCCGAGTCGGAACAGCCGCGGCACCGCGGTTGTTTTCGCAAGCGACGGCGAATTACGACGGTTCCACGGCATGAGAACGCGCGCGATGAGCACCAGAATGATGTCGAACACGACGGCGATGAGCAAGACACCGACGAGCCCGGTGAGGATTTCGGTGTAGAAATTGATCTGAAATCCCTGGGTGAACAGTGACCCGAGGTTCGAGACTCCGATCACGGCGCCGATGCTCACCAGGCTGACGGTGCTGACCGAGACCACTCTCGTTCCTGCGAGAAGCACCGGCCCGGCGAGCGGCAGATCGACGGAGAAGAACCGCTGCCACCGGGATAAACCGATGGCCGTCGCGGAATCCTGCACCGGCTCGGCGACGGAGGCGAAGGCATCAGCCGACGTTCGCACCATGAGCGCGATGGCATAGGTCGTCAGAGCGACGATGACATTCGTCGGATCGAGGATGGATGTCCCGAGAACGACAGGGATTCCGACGAACAGCGCGAGCGACGGGATCGTGTAAAGGATGCCGCCCGTCGTCAGCAGGATCGACCGGGCGACCCGAGACCGACTCGCGACGTAGCCGAGGGGTACGGATACCAGGAATCCGACGATGATCGGAAAGACGCTCAACCCGATGTGGGCGAGCGTCAGGCTCCAGATCATGTCGAAATTGGTCCATACCCACTGCATCAGGCGTCGCCCGCCTGGTCTGTCTTGTTCGAGACGCTCCGCGATTTCGGCCCGGTACCGGCAGTCTGCAGCCCGCTGTCGGCCGAGATGACCCCGGCCGGGTAGCCGTTGCCGTCGAGCAGCACCAGGTCGCCATCGGCTGACTTCTGGTCGGAGACGCTCAGGCGGCGTTTTCCGCGATCGGATCCGATGAACTCCGCCACGAAGTCGCTCGCCGGGTTGGCAAGGATCCCGGCCGGCGCGCCCTGCTGGGCGATGATGCCGCTCTTTTCGAAGATGACGACGTGATCGCCGAGGAGAAAGGCTTCGTCGATGTCATGAGTCACGAAGACGACGGTCTTGTCGACCTCTTTCTGCAGGCGCAGGATCTCGGTCTGCAGTTCGGCGCGCACGAGCGGGTCGACAGCGCCGAAGGGCTCGTCCATCAGCAGGATATTAGGGTCGACGGCGAGCGCGCGCGCCACGCCGACGCGCTGCTGCTGCCCCCCGGACAGTTGCGAAGGGTAGCGGTTGGCCAGAGAATCATCCAGCCCGACCCGACGCAGGAGCTCCCGCGCATCCGCCAACGCCTTCTTCTTCGGCACGCCCGTCAGGAGAGGAACCGTCGCCACGTTCTCGACGACTTTGCGATGGGGAAGAAGACCGGACTGCTGCATGACGTAGCCGATGCCCCGGCGTAGTTTCACAGCGTCTGTCGCGGCGATATTCTCGCCGTCGATCAGGATCTCGCCCGAACTCGGGTCTACCATGCGGTTGATCATCCGAAGGATGGTGGTCTTACCGCAGCCGGAGGATCCGACGAAGACGGTGAACTGCCGAGACGGAATGACCAGCGAGAAATCATCCACTGCCAGCGTGCCATCGGGAAATCGCTTGGATACAGCGCGGAACTCGATCATGCGCGCACGGTAGCGGGACGGCATTCACTGCAGGGGATTAGCATAGAGGCGGCTCATTCCTCGTGGGCTACACGAATCGACACTTGCCGGAAGCTTTTAGCTAAACACTTATTACGGCTACCGTCATCCCGGATTACGCCCCGTTGCGGTTTGGTAAGAACTGTGTAATATCTAGGATTCGAGCGACGGGTCGCCGTAGATGGCGACGAGGTAGGCGCGGGCGACAGAATGCGCCTCGGTG
This sequence comes from Lacisediminihabitans sp., assembly GCA_043758345.1. GTDB lineage: Bacteria > Actinomycetota > Actinomycetes > Actinomycetales > Microbacteriaceae > Lacisediminihabitans. The sequence goes on along the minus strand of JAYVNU010000237.1, from coordinate 22,714 downwards.
ATGAACCGTTCGTCCCCTTTGCGACTGGCCGAGAACGCGCGAGCGAGCAGCGCATCCGACAGGCTGAGCGCGACGTCGAGGTGGAAGGCGACGTTCCCGCCCTCGATCTCGAACCGCGAGCGCAGGGCATCGGCCATCAGCGTGGCGACGACCGCGTTGCCGGAGGGACTCCCCGGCCCGGGCGTGATGTCGAGAACGTCCCCAAAGCGCAGCGATCGGAATCCGGGCTCAGTGTGAAAGGCCGTCACGATGTCGTCGATGCAAGCGGCAACGGCATCGAGCCAACTCTCGTGCCGGGTCTCGAACACCGTCTGGGTGATCCGCGCGGTGAACTGCTGGAGAAAACGTTGACTGAGCCCCTGAAGCACCACGATCCGGTCGGGGAAGTAGCGATAGACCGTGCCGATGGATGCACCGGCTCGCTCGGCGACCATCGCGGTAGTGAGCCGCTCATATCCGATTTCGTCGATGACGGCGGCAGCCGAATCAAGCAGTGCGGCCAGACGAGCTGTGCTTCGCGCCTGAACCGGTTCGTTTCTCAGCAGCGCGGAACCCTCGGGTATCTTTCCTGCCGGGTTGTCTACGGGCAATCCCATCCCTCTCAAGTCTCAAAAACCCTATCCTGCCCCCGCGACGGGAGCGCGAGAACCGCTGACGACTTCCGCCGAATCCGATTCGGAGTACTCGCCGTGAAAGACTTACCGAATGGCTCATACCCGAAAAATCGCCGGACCCGTTGTCGGGGCCGAGCCGATCCTGCACTGGGCCGCACGATTCGAGGACCGGTTTCACGAGTTGCGAGAACGGATCGCCCGCCGCAAAGGGTACACGCCGACGATCGTTCCGTACACCAGCTATGGGGGGCCGGGTTGGGTGCGGGTGCTCTGCCGTGTTCTGCTCACTCGGCCATCGCCAGACGGGCTCGTCCACCACAAGAAGATCCGCGGATGGCGCAGCTTCACCAGTGTTCCGGTCAATGAGGCCGCGCTCACCATCCGCATCGGCGACACCGTCCACTCGGTCACGGCCGACCGAGGAGGGGTCGTCGATACCGTCGTCACCGTGGACATGGATCCTGGATGGCACACCATCGTCATCACCGTCGACGACCCGCGCGCGCCCGGCAAGCCACTCGCCGAGCCACACACCGTCGAGGCTCCGGTCTTCATCGTCGATCCGGCGGCGACCATCGGCCTCATCTCCGATGTCGACGACACGGTGATGGTCACAGCCCTCCCCCGCCCGTTTCTCGCGGCCTGGAACACCTTCGTGCTCGACGAGCACGCGCGGCGACCGGTGCCCGGGATGGCTGTGCTCTACGAACGCCTCGTTCGCGCGCATCCCGGAGCGCCGGTCTTCTATCTCTCGACCGGTGCCTGGAATGTCGCCCCGACGCTCACCAGATTTCTCTCCCGCAACCTTTACCCCGCCGGCCCACTGCTGCTCACCGACTGGGGGCCGACGCACGATCGATGGTTTCGGAGCGGACGCCAGCACAAGACCGAGAGTCTGCACCGGCTGGCGACGGAGTTTCCGCGAATCCGCTGGCTTCTGGTCGGCGACGACGGCCAACACGACGAGGAGATCTACGGGCAGTTCTCGGCCGAGCACGAGATGAGTGTGGAATCGGTGGCCATCCGCCAGCTGTCGAACAGCGAAGCGGTTCTCGCCGGTGGCCGGAGCAAGGCCGAGCTGCACAGCGGCAAGGGCGTTCGCTGGGTCTATGCGCCGGACGGCGCCGGGCTCGCCGACCAACTGCTCGATGAGACGGGTCGGGCGATCCCGAAGCCGCTCTAGCAACACGCGCTGGCCGCGCTGGCCGTGTGGTCAGGATCCCTCTGAGAAGATGTGCTCATGGCACTGCACATCGAGGACTACGCGATGATCGGCGACTGCCATACGGCCGCTCTCATCGGCAAAGACGGCAGCATCGACTGGCTCTGCCTTCCGCGGTTCGACTCCCCCTCGGCGTTCGGCGCGCTGCTCGGCGATGAGGGTCACGGTCGTTGGCTGCTCGCCCCGAAAGGCAAAGTGCAGGAGACGACCCGCGCCTACATCGAGGACACCTTCATCCTCGTCACGCGCTGGGTGACGAGCACTGGCGAGGTTGAGGTCATCGATCTCATGCCGCACGGCGACCGGCGTGCCGACATCATCCGACGGGTGCGGGGCATCCGCGGCCACGTGAAGATGACTCAGGAGCTGAGGTTGCGTTTCGCCTACTCCGAGGCTCTTCCGTGGATGCGACAGATGCCCGATCGGCACGGGCCAGCGCTCGTCGCCGTCGCCGGGCCCGACGCTGTCATTATCCGCGGCCCGGAACTCACCCCGAACGACCACCGTCATGAGGCTGACTTCACTGTATCCAAGGGGCAGAACGTCGACATCACGCTCACCTGGTTCCCGGCCCATCGCGAACCACCGGAGCCCCTCGACGTCGGGAGCCGCATCCGCGACACCGAAGTCTGGTGGAAGCGCTGGGCGTCTGCGTGTACGGCCGCCCCGCTCTATCACAACGAGGTGCACCGGTCGCTCCTCGTGCTGCGCGCGCTCACCCACGAAGACACCGGCGGCATCGTCGCAGCACCGACCACGAGCCTGCCCGAGCAGTTCGGCGGCGCACGCAACTGGGACTATCGCTATGTCTGGCTGCGCGACGCGTCGCTCACCCTCGGAGTGCTGCTCAACCACGGATTCGCCGAGGAAGCGGATGGCTGGCGCAACTGGCTGCTGAGAGCCGTCGCCGGCGATCCGGGCCAGGTGCAGATCATGTACGGTCTCTCCGGCGAGCGGCGACTCACCGAGTGGGAGGTGCCGACGCTTCCCGGCTATCACCACGCCTCACCGGTGCGGGTCGGCAACGACGCCTGGCGCCAGTACCAGGGGGACATCTTCGGCGAGGTGATGTACGCACTTCGGACCGCACGGGAGAAGGGCGTGACCGAGAGCGAATTCTCGTGGCCGCTCCAGCGAGCTCTCATCGCCTTCGTCGAAGACAACTGGACGCGTCCCGACAACGGAATCTGGGAGATCCGCGGCGAAAAACAACACTTCACCCACTCGCGCGCCATGATCTGGGTCGCCCTCGACAGCGCCATCCACGCCGTTCGCGAATTCGGCCTGGACGGACCGGTGGAGCGCTGGGAGCGGCTGCGCGACGAAATCCGCACCGAGATCGAGACGCACGGATTCGATCCCGTGCGCAATACCTACACGCAGTACTACGGCACGTCACGAGTGGATGCCTCGCTCCTGCTCCTCTCCCAGTTCGGCTACATCGATTCCAACGATCCGCGGATGCTCGGAACGGTCAGGGCCATCGAGGAAGACCTGCTCCAGGACGGCCTGCTGATGCGCTATCGAACCGAATCGGGAGTCGACGGGCTCGCTGGCGGAGAGCATCCATTCCTCGCCTGTTCGTTCTGGCTCGTCGAAGAGTATTCGCGAACCGGGCGCATAGCGGAAGCCACCATCCTCATGGACAGGCTGGTCGGCTTCGCGAACGACGTCGGACTGCTCAGCGAGGAATACGCCGTGCACGCGGGGCGTCAGGCCGGCAATTTCCCGCAGGCGTTCTCCCACCTCGCGCTGGTTCGTGCGGCCGACGCGTTGTCCAAGGCGACGGACGCCGCGAACTCCTCGGCCTGAACTTATTTTCCCGCGGGTGCCGCCAGGTGCTCGGCGAAGAATCCATCGATGCGCACCCAGGCGTCGGCGGCGGCTTCGGGGTTGGGGCCGAGATTCAGGAAGCGCTTCATCACGAAACGCAGCGCCTTCGGTCCGCTCTCCTCCTCGTTGAGGAAGGCGTGCCCGGCCTCCGGATACTCCTTCACATCGTGGGGAATGCCGAGCTTCGTGAGCTCCGCCTCGAGTGTCGCGGCAGCCCCCTTGAGCGAGGAGTCCTTGCCGCCGTAACTGCCGACGATCGGGCACGCACCGGCGAACACCGCATCCATCTCCTTCGGCAGTCGTCCGTAATTGGCGGATGACGCGGCGAAACCTCTGGTCGCAGCTCCGAGCGCGAAACCCCCGCCCATACAGAACCCGAGCACCCCGATCTCGCCGGTGCAATCGGCCCGCGCCGCGAGCATCTGACGGGCTGATTCGATGTCGACCCACGCGCGTCCCTCTCCGGAGGCCATGGCCCGGAAGGTCGCGGTCAGGCATTTGCGTGCGCCGCCGGCGGTGAACAGGTCGGGCATCAACACCACGTACCCTGCCTCGGCCATGCGTTGCACCTGACGTCGCATGACGTCATTGACGCCGAACGCCTCGTGCACGATAACGACGCCGGGCCAGGGACCTTCGCCCTCGGGAACGCACAGCACGCCGGTGAGGCCGGGACTTCCCGCGCTGAGAAGTGGTGAGACGGTCACATCGAGGATGGGCAGACCGGGCACGGGTGCTCCTTCGGGAAGAAAGTGGGAATACCCCGACCATAAGCCGGTCTCGGTCTGTTCGTAAGTAACGCGGCTTGCTCTTCGTAATCAATTGTGCACAATTAGATCGCACACACTGCGCTAGTTTTAGCTGGTGATCGCCGCCATTGCCACGCCGCTGCTCGGGGAGCAGATCTGCTTCGCGCTCTACAGCGCCTCGCGGTCGCTCACCTTCCGTTATCGACAACTGCTCGCGCCGCTCGGGATCACCTACCCGCAATACCTCGTGCTGCTCGTGCTCTGGGAGGGCGGAACGAGCACCCTGTCAGAGCTCGGCCGCAAGCTCGCACTCGACTCCGGAACGCTGTCACCGCTGCTCAAACGTCTCGAGACAGCCGGCCTGCTCAGCCGCTCCCGTCGCCCCGACGACGAACGCTCCGTTGCGGTGGCGCTCACCACCGCCGGCAGCGATCTGCGTCAGCTCGCAGCCGGGATTCCAGAGCGGGTGTGCGCGTCCACCGGGCTGGATGTCGGCGAACTCCAGGCACTCCAGGCCCAGATCGCGACCTTGGCCGAGCGGGTTCGCCGGAGTACGCTCCCTGCTGCTACTTGATCTTCCTCTGACGGGGCACCGACATCCGGCTGCTCCACACCTCCCGAATATCCCCAGGAAAGAGAGTTACTGATGCCAACACGCACCGCACGCACCGCTTGGAATGGAAGCCTCGAGACCGGCGAAGGTCAGGTCGAGATGACGAGCTCGAAGATCGGCACCTACGACGTGTCGTTCCCGAAGCGTGCCGCCGACGAGGCCAACGGGTTCACCAGCCCGGAAGAGCTGCTCGCCGCGGCCCACTCCGCCTGCTACGCCATGCAGTTCTCGGCGGTTCTCGGAGCGGCCGGCGGAACCGTCGAGGCGCTCGACGTCAAAGCCGATGTCTCCCTCGGCCCGGACAAGGCCGGCGGATTCCGCCTCACAGGCATTGCGCTCACCGTTCGCGGGGAGGTCAGCGGCATCGACAACGAGCAGTTCCAGGCCGCAGCGCTCGACGCCAAGAACACCTGCCCGGTCAGCAAGGCCCTCACCGGTGTCGACATAACCCTGGATGCGCAACTCGAGAACTGACTTATCGCACGAAGAATGGGCCGCCGGGAACATCCGGGCGGCCCATTCTGCGTATGTCGGTCCTCCTACGTCACGGCCGGCCATGGCTGATGTCGTCCGATCGGACCTTCGGATCGCAATCCACCATGCCGGGCGCATTACGAGCTAAATCGCGAGCCCGCCGAAATTGTTCGAGGATGCGCTCATTTCGTGCGATATCGGCGGGCTCGCGGGCCGCTGTCCGAAACCGGGGCTGAGCTTCGCTTCAAGGTCGGTCGAGTGACACGACTCGGAGAATCAGATTCTTCCGTTGGCGGCGTGCACGCATGGCACTCGATCATCCACTGCCCGGCGAGCGACCTCCCCGCGATATTCACCGAGTTCGCCCGGGTGCTGACACCCGGCGGCCCTACGCTTCTTACGTTCCGCGTGGGAACGGAAGTGCTTCGGATGACGAGTGCCATCGACCACGACGTGCAGTGCGACGCACTCGCACACGACCCCGATCGGATCGCGCGTGTGCTCGTAGCCGAGGCCTTTGCAGTCCGAGCGACGCTGATCCGCGGTCCGATCGGGGCGGAGTCGGCGTCGAGGGCGGTCCTTCTCGCCCAGAGATGCTGACACTCGGCCAACGCCCGAACATGAAGTGCGCCAATCGGCCCCGAACCCATGCCCTGAGCGGCCGATCGACGTACTTCAGCGGGTCACGCGAAGGAGCCGGTACGAACGTGCGAGCCGGCGCGGGCGCGCCGCGGGGTTACGCGGCGCTGCCGATCTCGGCCAGCTCGGCCTCGGTGAGCTCCACGAGAGCTGCTGCGATGTTGTCCTCGACGTGCTCGAGGCTCGAGGTGCCGGGGATCGGAAGGATGACCGGCGACCGCGCGAGCAGCCAGGCGAGCGCGAGCTGCGAGGCCGAGACGCCGTGCTTCGTCGCGAGCGAGTCAAGCGTGCTTCCGGGCTTCGCGAGCTTCCCGGTGGCGAGCGGGAACCACGGGATGAAGGCGATGCCGTTCGCCTCGGCGTACTCGAGCAGCGGCTCGGAGTCGCGACTGGCGACATTGAACAGGTTCTGCACCGAGACGATGGTCGCCAGCTTCTGCGCAGCCTTCAGCTCGTCGACCGAGACTTCGGAGAGTCCGATGTGGCGGATCTTGCCCTCTTTCTGCAGAGCGACAAGTTCGCCGATCTGGTCTTCGAGGGCGACCTCGGGGTCGATGCGGTGCAACTGGAGCAGGTCGATGCGCTCGAGTCCGAGGTGGCGGAGATTCAGTTCGACCTGCTGGCGGAGGTAGGCGGGGCGACCGACGGGGGTCCAGACATCCGGTCCCTGGCGGGTGAGTCCGACCTTCGTCGCGATCACGAGGGCGTCCGAGTAGGGGTGAAGTGCCTCTTTGACGAGCAGGTCGGCGATGAACGGACCGTAGGCGTCGGCGGTATCGATGAGGGTCACTCCGAGCTCGACCGCGCGCCGAAGAACTTTGACGGCGTTCTCCGGGTTACGCGAGGCGCCCCAGACGCCCTTGCCTGGCAGTTGCATCGTGCCGTAGCCAAGTCGGTTGACGACGAGATCTCCGCCGATCGAATAGGTTCCGGATGCCGCGGCGTTCACGGTTTCGGAGGATCTTGCGGTTGCGTTTGGAGTGTTCATGCTGTCCCGGAACACTGATGAGAGCCTTCTCATTCCCGCGCTGGCGATCTTGGTCACCGGCCATAATGACAGGATGCGACCCGTCCGGAGGATCACGATTCCCGTGCGGGTGCGAATCCTCGCCTCGATCCTCGTGGTGACCACGCTCGGGATGGCGATCGCCGGGGGCACCGCGCTTCTCGTGCAGCGCGAGCGCGTGCTCGCCCAGGTGGACGCCCGCCTCGCCGATACCGCCAGCCGCCTGAACACGATCGCGAAGGCCGACAATTACTCGACGGTGCGGGCACTGCTCGGGGCGGCGATCCAGCAGATCACCCCCGACACCAATGAGGGAATCCTCGGTCTCGTCGACGGGAAGGCGGCGGTCATCCCGGGAAGCGAGGTCGGCATCTCGCTGCAGGGCGACTCGGCGTTCATCACCCGCGTCGACGGTGAGACCCGAGGGGGTGCCGTCGTCATCGGTACGGCGATCACGCCGAAGGGCGCGCTGCGGTATGTCGCCGTTCCGGTGCAGGCGGCCGGGGACGCGTCGACGGGGGTCTACATCGCCGCATTCAGCATCGATGCCGAGCTCGCCCCGATCGGTGAGGCGGTCACCACGTTCACGCTCATCTCGCTCGGTGCGCTCGCGCTGATCGCCGTCGTCGGTTGGTTCGTCGCCGGGCGCCTTCTCCGCCCGATCCGCCGGCTGCGCGAGACGGCCGAGCGCATCACGGCATCCGATCTTCATGAGCGCATTCCGGTCTCCGGTCACGACGACGTCTCTGAGCTCACCCGAACGGTCAACGACATGCTCGACCGGGTCGAGGATGCGATCATCGGCCAGCGCAGGCTGCTCGACGACGTCGGGCACGAGCTGCGAACGCCCCTGACCATCATGCGCGGCCACCTCGAGCTGATGAACGAGGCTCAGCCGACCCAGGTGGCGGAGACTCGCGAACTCGCCCTCGATGAGGTGGCCCGGATGAGTGGACTCGTCGGCGACATCTCGCTGCTCGCCTCGGCGCGACGTGATCTGGCTCTCGTGCCGACCGATGTCGCAACGCTCACCGAGGCCGTCTTCCGAAAGGTCTCGGCACTGCCCGGTCGCGAGTGGCGTCTCGGTGGATCAGCGGATGCCGTTGCCAGTCTCGACCCCGAGAAGATCACCCAGGCATGGCTCCAGCTGGCCTTCAACGCCGATCGTCACGCGACGCCGGGCACCACGGTGGAGCTCGGCAGCCGCACGGTGCAGGATGTGACGGGTTCTTGGCGCGTGCAGCTCTGGGTTCGCGACGAGGGTCCGGGCATCCCGGCGGAGGCCCACCTGCGAATCTTCGAACGGTTCCGCCGGGGCACGGTGGGCCGGGGGGAGAGTGGGTCGGGCCTCGGACTGTCCATTGTCGCGACGATTGCGGAGGCGAACGGCGGGGCGGTGATTCTGGACAGTGACAGCGGACGTGGATCGACTTTCACGCTGGAACTTCCGCTCGAAACATCCGCCGACCTGTACGACACCGAACAGCTCGAACCCTATCTCGACGACCAGGGCATGTAATGACCGGAATTCTGATCGTCGAAGACGAAGAACGCATCTCGTCGTTCATCGAGAAGGGCCTGCGATCCGCGGGATTCAGCACTCGATCCGTCGCCACGGCGGCGGATGCTGTCGACTTCGCCATCACCGGATCTTTCGACCTCATCGTGCTCGACATCGGCCTACCCGACTTCGACGGATTCGAAGTGTTGCGGCGGGTGCGCGCCTCCGGATCCGATATCCCGGTGATCATCCTGACGGCGCGTGACTCGCGAGCCGACACCGTCGCCGGCCTCGAAGGCGGAGCCAACGACTACATGGCGAAGCCGTTCGGTTTCGACGAGCTGCTCGCTCGGGTGCGTCTTCGCCTGCGTGACGCGAGCCACCTCGGCGGGTCGACCATCGAGCATGGTGGCCTGAGCCTCGACACCCGCACCAGGCGTGCGACGGTGGAGGGACGGCAGATCGAGTTGTCGGCCAGGGAATTCGGTCTGGCCGAAGAGTTTCTCAGACACCCCGACCAGGTGTTGAGTCGAGAGCAACTGCTCAGTCGAGTCTGGGGTTTCGACTTCGACCCCGGTTCGAATGTCGTCGATGTCTACGTGCGCTACCTGCGGGGCAAGTTCGGCGCCGAACGCATTGAAACAGTTCGAGGGATGGGCTACCGGCTTCGGTAGACCATCCCTCGAGGGATGCTGCTCGGGTCTCAGTTGTGATCGCTACCGCTGTCGTTGCTGCCCGACGAGCCACTGCCAGTGGTGCTGCTGCCCGACTTCGAGCCGTCATACCCGGACTTGTCAGAGACTTCGCTCGCGTCGCCGCTCGAGTCATCAGTCGCGTCGTGACCTGCGGGATCCACCCCGTTATCGTCGCCGACCTCATGGCCGGTGCCCGTGTGCGTGGAGCTGTCGTCGGAGGTGCCCGACCTGAGGCCCTCGCCGTCGAGGTAGACAGGGGCTGCCGGGGCGACCGTGGTCGCGCCGCTCGGAACCGGAGTCGGCGAAGACGTCGGTACGTTCGTGCTCGAACCGGTCTTCACCGGGGTGATCGTCTGGACGGTGCCGGCCTGATCCTTGACACCGAGGGATGACGTCATCGCCATCGCTCCCGCGGTGCCGATACCGAGGATGCCCAGCGTCGCAACGCCGGTGAGGAGAAACTTTGTTGTGTTGTTCATAGTGATCAGTTTTGACGCCGTGTGTGAGAGGGCGAAGAGGAGTCTGTGAGAAGCCTCTCATAGACCTCTGCGCGATGGAATCCGTCGCATTTCGTGCGGAATCAGGTGGCTTTGGGCAATAATTGTGATGTTTTCGTCAGTTCTGGATGTGGACCTCAGAACTGTGCACAGAAATCACCCCCAAAGTGGGGGCACGGATTTGTTGACCCACCCGCGCGGCGACTGCTAACTTCAACTTGTTGCCCCGTTGTCCCCCTAAAGACGGACAAGCAACAACAATTCATGTACCCGACATGGATCGTTCCTTACCCGAGAGGAACACCCGGCAATGCACGCTGCGCTGATGGCCGTACCCGCGGCCCCCGACGCGATCCCATTCCCCCTGGTGCTGACGGTCGCCCTGGCGACCGTCGCCCTTGTGGGGATTGCCCGATACGTGTGTCTCGCTCGCCACTCGGCGCGCCTCACCGGCGTAACGGCGACGGCGAGCGGGGTGTCGGCCGCCGGTATCATCGCAAGCGCCCTCCTCCTGCTCGTCTCCTTCGGCGGCGCGGCGTCGGCACCGGCATCGGCCGCTCAGACCACACCGTCCGCATCATCGTCGGTCGAATCTCCCGCCGGCACCGTGGCTCCGCTCGCGCCGTCCGATGATCCAGGCGGATACCAGCTCGCGACGAAGTAACGCCGCCGCCCTCGGTGCAGCCGGATATTCTATTCGGATGCGACTGATCGCCTCGCTGCGCGCATCGTCTCGCAGTCCGTTCCTGCAGGTCGTGAAGACCTCAATCGCCGCGATCCTGGCCTGGGTCACTTGCATGATCGTGCTGAATCAACCGCTGCCGATCTTCGCCGCGATCGCGGCGCTGCTCGTCGTCGCCCCGAGCGTCAACCAATCCGTGTCGAAGGGCATCGAGCGAAGCATCGGGGTCATCGTCGGCGTTCTGCTCGCCTACGCGGCCGGCTATGTCTTCGGGCATTCGACGATCGTCGTGCTCTCCGTCATCGTCATCTCGCTGCTGCTCGCCTGGGCCTTTCGACTGTCACTGGGCTCGGCGAACCAGATCCCGATCAGCGCGATGCTCGTGTTGGCACTCGGACTTCAGACACCCGGCTACGCCGTCAACCGGATAATCGAGACGGTCATCGGAGCCGCGATCGGGCTGCTCGTAAATGTGCTGGTGATTCCGCCGGTGCTCTTCCGTCCGGCGCACGCCGCCGTCACCGGCCTCGCGACGGAGATCGCAGCACTTCTCCGAGATCTAGCGGAGGTGCTTCGCACCCCGTCAACGATGGCCGAGGTCGAGGGCGTGCTGCTTCGCGCCCGCACCCTGCGCGGTCTGCGGGATGCCGCCGCGGCATCCGTCGCCGGAGCCGAGGAGAGTCTCATGCTCAATCCGCGCGGCGGGCGACATCGCAGAACCCTCGAGCTCGACAAGAGGTTCCTCGTATCGCTCACGGTGCTCTCGGCTCGGGTACCCGGCATGGCGCGGGCGGTCCGGGATCGCTACGACCCGAGCCTTGCCTCCGACGCCGTCGTGCGCTCGATCGCCCTCGAACTCGATCGGGCATCCCACGACCTCCTGCTGCTTGCGAAGACGACCATCGAAGACGACCGGCGGTCTGCTCCACTCGCCGCCGAACTACCCGCGCTCACCGCTCCGCTCATGGTCTCCCGCCCAGACCCCGACAACTGGATTCTCGTCGGATTCCTGCTCGAAGACCTCCGCCGGGTGCGGGACGAGATCGTCGGGGAATCCGACTGATGGCGCGAGCGACCCCGCCGAACGATGGCTACGCCCCACTGGGGCTCGAGACGGAGGCGGCGGCCCTCGGACTCTCGACGTCGACCGTTCGCAGCGAGTTCGGCAGCTGTGTGGCGCGGCATCCACCGATCCGTACGTCGACGAGGGCGACCATCTTCCTGCACGGTGCGGCAGGATCCTGGACGACCTGGACCCCGCTGCTCCAGACGGCCGCGGCGCACGGGATCGACCTCGGAGACACCGTGTTGCTCGACCTGCCCGGGTGGGGAGATGCGCAACTCAGCGAGTACACGGTGCAGGATTCCGAACGGACCATGCTCGCAATCGGCTCGCTCGTCAAAGACACGGCAGAGCATCTCGGCTACACGGAATGGGATCTCGTCGGCCACTCGCTCGGCGGTTTCGTCGCGCTGCACATGGCAACGCTCTGGCCGGAATGCGTGCTCTCGGTCGGCATGGTGTCGGGCACGACCTTCGCGGTCATCCGCAGCGTCGAGCACCCGTTCACCCGTTTCGGCGAGCTTCCGGGCTTCACCATGCTCTGGCGGCTCATGCAGTTGCTTGCGGTTCTCGGGCCGGCCGGGCGATCCTTCGTGCGCGGAGTCGGGGCCATCGGGCTGCTGCGACCGGTCACGTTCCCCCTCTTCCGGCACTGGATGCGCGTGCCCCCGTCCCAGGGAGCAGCCCTCGCAGAGGATCTCCGCCCGCGGTCATTCGCGACAGCGGCCCGCGCCGTGCGTGGCTATGACGCCGACGCCCGGTGGTCGACGATCCAATGCCCGGTGCGCGCGACCAAAGGCGACCGCGACGTGTTCGTGACCGACGAGGACCATGCGCACCTCGGGCGACTGCTGCCCGACAGCATCCGTTCGGTGATCCTTGACTGTGGCCACTTCGGCGCGGTCGAGCGACCGGCCGAAGTGCTGGTGGCGCTTGGTTACGCGCAGTCTCTCTGAACGAAGCCGCCTCGAGTTCGGACCCTCTGAAGACTGGGTCCAGAACGGGGCACCGGTCAGTCCGGCAGGGTCGCCTCGAGCCAGGTGAGGCTGGCGAACTCCTCGTGGGTGAGGCCGAATTGCTCCGGCGACCTGGCCACAAGGGTGCGGAGCTCATCGGAGTGAAGCCCCTCCCGCGACACGATGTCGACACCGGCGGGAGTGGCGAAGGTCTTCGAGAAGCGAATGACGACGAAAATACCGTCGGGCGCCGCACCGATGACCGACCAGCGGCTCACGACCAGGCCGAGCAGACCCCTTCCTCGCCAGGTGAACTCAGCGCCGCGGAGCCTGTCGACCCCGACGATGCTCTTCTCCTCGCCGGATGAGGTGAAATACGAAACCCGATCGGTGAGTTCGAGCGGGCTATCGCGTCGCAGCTCGTAGCTGAACGTCGGCGAGAACTTGTCGCCCTTCAACCACATCGGGAAGTTGGTGGCACCGACCGCCCAGGTGCCGGGCAGAAGCTCGGCGAGCGATCTTCCCCAAGGCGCGTTCACCCGATTAATCTATCCGCTTCGCAGGCGTACCGTTAGGCGCATGCAGGCCATTATTGCCCCCAGTCCGGGCGACGCAAGCGTTCTCGTCGTGCGCGAGATCGACGATCCGGAGGTGGGGCGCCGGCAGGTGCTCATCGCCGTCGCCGGCACCGGCGTCAACCGCGCCGACCTCAGCCAGCGTGAGGGTCACTATCCCCCGCCGGCTGGGGCGTCACCGCTGCTCGGCCTCGAGGTATCCGGAACCATCGTCGCGCTCGGCGGCGAGGTGACGGAGTGGTCGGTCGGCGATCGGGTCTGCGCGCTGCTGGCCGGCGGTGGCTATGCGACTCTCGCCGTCGCGGACGCCGGGCACGTGCTGCCGGTGCCCGACACCCTCCACCTCGTCGACGCCGCGGGTCTTCCGGAGGCCGTCTCGACCACCTGGTCGAACGTCTTCATGACCGCCGGCATCGTCGCCGGGGAGACGCTGCTGGTGCACGGCGGATCGAGCGGCATCGGAACGACGGCGATCCAACTCGCGGCGGCGCTGGGGATCCGCGTCGCGACCACCGCCGGCAGCGCCGAGAAGCTGGAGGCGTGCCGACTGCTCGGTGCCGACATCCTGATCAACTATCGAGACGAGGACTTCGTCGAACGGGTGCTCGCCGAGACCGACGGACGCGGTGTTGACGTCGTCTTCGACGCGGTCGGCGGAGCCTATGTCGAACGAAACCTGCGCGCCCTCGCAGCGCACGGTCGGATCGCGCTGATCGGCGATCAGAGCGGAGAAGTCGGCCAGCTCCCGGTGCCGTTGCTGATGCGCAAGTGGGCGAGCATCCACGGATCCACGCTTCGAGCCCGACCCTCAAGCGAGAAGACCGCGATCATCGCCGGGGTTCTCGAGCACGCCTGGCCGCTCGTGGCAGACGGCCGACTCGCGCCCGTAATTGACAGCCGCTTCTCGTTCTCGGATGCGCGGCTCGCCCACGAACGGATGGCGTCGTCCGCGCACGTCGGCAAGATCCTGCTCACCCCGGACAGCTAGCGGGATCGGGATGACCGACCGAGTGACCCGACCGCCCCTCTCGACCCTGCGCGGGCTGCTCCGGTCGACCCATCTCGGCCCCTCGCTCGCCGTCACGCTGGTCGCCGTCGGCCTCGGCATCGGGGTCCAGCTACCCCTGTGGAGGCTGGTCGTGCTCGGACTCGCCCTGCTGCTCAACCAGTTCTCGATAGGACTCTCGAACGACTGGCTCGACGCGGAGCGTGATCGCGCGGTCGGTCGCACCGACAAGCCCGTGGCCCTCGGTCTGATCAGCGCGCGTGCCGTGCGCAATTGCGCGTTCGCCACCGCTCTCGCCTCACTTCTTCTGACGATTCCGCTCGGTGCGCTCGCCACCGTTGCCAATGCGGTCTTCATCGCCTCCGCGTGGGGCTACAACGCGGCTCTCAAGAACACCCCGCTGTCTGTGCTTCCCTACGTCGTGAGCTTCGGCCTGCTTCCGCTCATCGTTGCCCTCGCCCGCCCGGTGCCGGCCTTCGCCGCCCCCTGGGCGCTCGCCCTCGGCGCGCTGCTCGGGGTCGCCGCGCACTTCGCCAACGTGCTGCCAGATCTTGCGGATGACGAGCGTACCGGCATCGCCGGACTCCCCCACCGCATCGGACGCCGCGCATCCGGTGTCGTCATCGTCGTCTCTCTCGGCCTCGGCGGCATCCTCGCGTTCGTCGGGCCGGTCGGCCGGACGACCCCGGTGCAGTGGATCGGCTTGGTGCTGACCGTCGCGCTTGCGGTTGCGATAGCCGTGCCGCTAAGGCGGCCACCCACCCGGCTGCTGTTCCAGCTGATCATCGCCGCAGCCCTTCTGAACGTGGTCGTGCTGGCGTTCAGTGGCGATCGGCTGCTGCTCTAACACGCGCTCACGTTCCGTGGCGACCGGCTGAGTCTCCAGCCGTGCTTCTGTGCACAACTCATGCAGTTTGCCGGCGCCGCGGGTGCGCGGCCCCGGAAATACAGGGATGTCGACCGCCGACATTGCAAACTGCAGGAGTTACGGGCGGGTGAGGGGACCGAGGAGGGGCTGGCGTCCGCGGGCAGTACCCCTAGTCGAGCGGAGAAACGGCGGGCGCGGTCGGTCCGGCTGCCGGCTTTGTCAGATTCTGGATGCCGATGAACGACACGATCGCCCCGACGAACAGCAGCACCGCGGTCACGAGCATCCCGCGCTTGAAGCCGCCGACATCCAGTTGGGCTCCGATGATGAGGCCGATCATGGCGGTCGTGATCAGGCCGGCGACCCGGGCAACGGCGTTATTCACAGCTGATCCGATTCCAGCCTGCCGCTCGTCGATCGCCCCGAGGATCGCGCTGGTCAGGGGGGCGACGGTGATCGTCATCCCGAGTCCGAAGAGAAGCACTCCCGGCAACACTTCCGTCCAGTAGAACGGGTGCGCCGAAGTGAAGAACACGTAGTAGAGAAACCCGATGCCGGCGATCAGCGGGCCGATCGTCATGAAGAGACGTGGCCCGTACTTACCGGCGAGGCTGCCGACCGTCGACGAGAGCACGATGCTGATGATCGTCACCGGGAGCGTCGCGAGCCCGGCGAAAGTCGCCGTGTAGCCGCCGACCTGCTGCAGGAAGATCACGAGCAGGAAGCCGCCGATCGAAATCGCGCCGTAGACGAACGCCGTTGCGATGTTGCCCGCCGAGAAATTGCGGACGCGGAAGAGCTCGAGCGGAAGCATCGGCTGACGCGTGATCCGCTCGCGCCAGATGAAGGCGGCGAGGGCGAGGATGCCGACGGTCAGTGTTCCCCAGATGATCGGGCTCCCCCAGCCATAGGTTCCGTTCTCGATCAGCGCGAAAACCGGGAGGCCGAGCCCCGCGACACCGAGGATCGCGCCGGGGATGTCGATGGCGACATCCTTGCGTCGCTCGTCCTTCCGACCGAGCACACCGAGCAGCACGAGTGTGACAGCGATCGGGATCACATTGATCGCGAAGACGTAGCGCCACGAGAGCAGGTCGACGAACAGTCCTCCGATGAGTGGGCCGGTGATGAAGGCGACACTCGTGAATCCGGTCCACTGGCCGATGGCTTTCGCCTGCTCAGGGCCGTGGAAATTCGAGATGATGAGCGCGAGCGAGCTCGGCACGAGAAGCGCGCCGCCAACGCCCTGGAGCCCCCTTGCGATGATCAGGATCTCGGCATTCGGAGCGACCGCACAGAGCAACGAGGCGATCCCGAAGGCGATGAGCCCGGTTCGGAGGATGACGATCCGACCGAAGAGATCGGAGAGCGACCCGGCGAGAAGGATGAGTGACCCGAGGGTGATCAGATACGAGTCGACGACCCACTGTTGCGTGCCGAGCCCTCCGCCGAGATCGCGCATGATGGCGGGGAGGGCGACGTTGATCACGGATCCATCGAGGAACGCGACGAAGGAGGCGAGAACGGCGATCGCGAGCACGAGCTTCTGGTGGTGTTGCATTGCCGCTATTCTGCTACGTCGGCGGCCCCTTCCGGACGTCTCCGCTGCGCCGCGACCGCCTGTTCGACGATCGTCAGCAACTGCGGCGAGCCGAGCGGCCGGAAGTGCCCGACCATCGACAGCTCGACGTTGCGCGCACCCTCCAGTCTGCTTCCGCCGGGGATGATCGGGTCGAGCCGCGAATAGACGGAGGTGATGCGGCCGTTGGCCTCGAGCTCCGCCGCGAGCGCGAGCAGGAGTTCGTTTCGGGGGTGGAACGCGCGAAGGGCCGCATTCGGCGCAAAACGGGCCAGCGACGAGCCGTCGAAGGGAGAATTGACGGCGATCAGTTGGTCGATGCGTCCGGACGTGTCATCCGTCACCATCATGTGCTTGCCGATGATGCCGCCCTTGCTGTGTCCGACCAGGATGACGCCATCGAGGTCACGGCGTTCGAGGTAGGCCTGGCCCCGTCTCGCCGACGCGGCGATCGGTCCACGGTTGTGGCCCAGATCCGGGAGGGTGTGGATCGGATGCCCCAACTCGTGCAGTCGGTCGGCGACCGGTCGAAGATAGGCCCAGGTCTCATAGACGCCGGGAAGCAGCAGCACCGGTGCACGGTCACCGCCCGGGTAGCGCTCGGATGGCTCCTCGCGGCGCGTGACATTACGGGCCTGTTGCCGCAGCTGGTAGAGGCGGTCCATCACGATGCCGCCCGCATCACGCAGGGTGCTCACGCGGTCGACTCTACGGATGTTAACCAGTGTTACGGACCCCCGACGGCCCTTACATCACAGAATCGTAAGCTCGCCTTTTGCCCCGTGAAAGGCTCCCGGAAGGTCTCACAATGCCGAACACCATCACCACCCAGGTCGACGAATTCACCGTCGGTTTCAACGGTAAAATCGGCGACGAGCTCGCCGCCGTCTTCTCGGACGAGCAGGCCGCGCTGAACGCCTCCGGGGTTCCGGACCACGCTGTCACCGTCGGCGACACGGTTCAGGATGCCTCGCTCCTCGACCACACCGGTGCGGCCGTGACGCTCTTCGATTCACTCGGCGCGGGCTCGGCCGTGCTGGTCTTCTACCGTGGCGCGTGGTGCCCGTACTGCAACATCGCTTTGAGGCACTACCAAGCCGAGCTGCTGCCGGCGCTGCGATCACGCGGGGTCGAGCTCGTCGCGATCAGCCCGCAGACGCCACAAGGCACAGATGCCGCCATCGCCAACGGTTCTCTCGAGTTCACCGTGCTCTCGGATGCCGGTAACCAGTTGGTGCGATCGCTCGGCATCCTCACGGAGCCGTCGGCCGCGGCCCGGGCGGCGCACACCACCCTCGGGTTCGACGTCGCCGACAGCAACTTCGACGTGACCGGGGAGATCCCGTTTCCGACGGTCCTCGTCGTCGACGCTGGGCGCGTGGTGCGCTTCGCCGACGTGCACGTCGACTACACCACCCGCACCGAGGTGCCCGAGATCCTGGCAGCGGTAGACGCGCTGGGCTGAGGCACTCCGCTCGCGCGTACCGAGAGCGTCCGATGCGCAGCGCTGCGCGCGAGTCCCGCGAGTCGGCGGGGAAGGTCACGCGGTGGAAGCGGGCGGGCTACAGCATCCCGATCGCGGTGACCCGCACCACGGCCTGGCCGGCGTCGTTCGACTCGGCGAGGTCGACCGTCGCCGAGATGCCCCAGTCGTGGTCCCCGACCGGATCGTCGAAGATCTGCCGCACCGTCCACGTCGTCGCGCCCTCGTCGACCATGATCATGGCCGAGCTGCGCGCGTCGCCTGCCGTTCCGACATCGTTGTGGGCGGCGAAGTAGAGATCCATCGCGTCCGCCCAGGCGTCCGCGTCGAAGCCGGCCGCGGCATCCAACTCTCCGAGCTGTTCGTAGTCCTCGAGTGCCGCGAGCTGAACGCGACGGAACAGCTCGTTACGAACCAGGATTCGGAATGCGCGGATGTTGGTGGTCACCCCCTTCGGCGTCGGGGGAAGCACCGGCGCGGATGCATCGACAGCTGCCGCGGGGTTGATCAGCTGCTCCCACTCGTCGAGCAGGCTCGAGTCGACCTGCCGCACGAGCTCGCCGAGCCACTCGATGAGGTCGAGCAACTCCTCCGTCTTCGCCTCGTCGGGGATCGTCTGGCGGGCGGCCCGGTAGGCATCGGAGAGGTATCGCAACACGAGTCCCTCTGACCGGTTGAGCTTGTAGAACCCGATGTAGTCATTGAAAGTCATTGCGCGCTCGTAGAGATCGCGGACGACGGATTTCGGACTCAACTCGAAATCGCCGACCCACGGCTGGGAGGCGCGATAGGTGGTGAATGCGGCGTTCAGCAGCTCCTCGAGCGGCTTCGGCCAGGTGACATCCTCGAGCAGTTCCATGCGCTGGTCGTACTCGATCCCCTCGCTCTTCATGGCTGCGACGGCCTCTCCACGCGCCATGAACTGCTGAGCCGAGAGCACCGGACGCGGATCGTCGAGGGTCGCCTCGAGCACCGAGATCAGGTCGAGCGCGTAGGTCGGCGACGTCTGTACAGCACCCTCAGCCGGCTGCAGCAGGTCGAACACCGCGAGCGCGAACGGCGAGAGCGGCTGGTTGAGCGCGAAGTTCGGCTGGAGGTCGACGGTGAGGGTGATCGCGCCTTCTGTCGACTGCTGGACGATCTCGGCCGTGCGCAGCGTTCGGTAGATGGCGAGGGCCTGCCGGGCGAGTTCGAGCTGGCGCGCGCGTGGTTCGTGGTTGTTCTCGATCAGCTCGCGCAGCTCGTCGAACGGTTTGCCGCCGCGTCCGATGACATTGAGCACCATCGCATGGGTCATTCGCATGCTCGAGGTCAGCGTCTCCGGCTGGGCTGCGACGAGTCGCTGGAAGCTCGGTTCGCCCCAGGAGACGAATCCGTCCGGAGCACGTTTGCGCACGATTTTCTTAATCTTCTTCGGATCGTCCCCGGCTTTCGCGAGCAGCCGGGCGTTCTCCGTCTCGTGGTCCGGAGCTTGCACGATGACCGTTCCGGCGGTGTCGTAGCCCGCGCGCCCGGCCCGCCCGGCGATCTGGTGGAATTCGCGAGCGCTGAGCTGGCGCATCTTCGTTCCATCGAACTTGGTGAGCGCAGTCATCAGCACCGTTCGGATCGGAACGTTGATGCCGACCCCGAGGGTGTCCGTTCCGCAGATGACCTTGAGCAGTCCGCGCTGGGCGAGCTGTTCGACGAGACGTCGGTACTTCGGCAGCATCCCGGCATGATGCACGCCGATCCCGGAGCGGATGAGCCGCGACAGCGTGCGCCCGAAATTGGTCGTGAAGCGGAAGTCGCCGATGGCATCCGCGATCTCGTCGCGCTGCTCGCGGGAGGCGATCTTCACGCTGGTGAGCGCCTGCGCACGCTCGAGGGCCGCCAGCTGCGAGAAGTGCACGACGTAGATCGGCGCCTGGTTGGTGGCCAGCAGATCTTCCACCGTCTCGTGCACAGGCGTCGTCGCGTACGAGTAATGCAGTGGCACCGGACGGTCGACTCCGACGACGACCGCGGTCTCCCGGCTGTTGCGCTTCGCGAGATCGGATGCCAGCCACTCGACATCCCCGAGGGTCGCCGACATGAGGATGAATTGAACCCTCGGCAGCGTAAGCAGCGGCACCTGCCACGCCCAGCCGCGTTCGGGATCGGAGTAGAAGTGGAACTCGTCCATCACCACTTGGTCGACTGGAGCATCCGCCCCGTGTCGAAGGGCGAGGTTCGCGAGGATCTCGGCCGTGCAGCAGATGATCGGCGCGTCGGCATTGACGCTCGAATCCCCGGTCACCATTCCGACGTTTTCCGCGCCGAAGACGTCGACGAGAGCGAAGAACTTTTCGGAGACGAGCGCCTTGATCGGCGCCGTGTAGTAGCTGCGCTGTCCCTGGGAGAGGGCGACGAAGTGTGCGGCGGTGGCGACGAGAGACTTGCCGGTCCCGGTCGGGGTGCTCAGGATGAGGTTCGCGCCGCTGACGATCTCGATCAGCGCCTCGTCCTGAGCCGGATACAGGGAAAGCCCCCGCGCCTCCGTCCATTCGACGAAGTGCTCGTAGGCGGCATCCGGGTCGTAGCTGCCGCCGATACTGCCCTCGATGCGCTCGACGAGATCCGTAGCCATGGGTCAACCGTGCCACACGGTCGAAGTCGCACCCGACCGGCGAGGGCGTGCCACATCCGCGACGCCCTTAGAATCTTGTGTGCCTTCCATCGATCCAGCCGAGCTTGAAGTGACCCTCAGGGTGCTCGCGTCGCTGGGCGACATCGATGAGGATGACCCCGATTTCGTCACCGTGCGCCAGGCGACGGCCCGAATGTTCAAGTCGGTCAAAAAGACCCGCCGACTCGAGAAGCGTGCCGAGGTGGCGGATGCCGACCGAGCCGTCGTCGCCAACACCGCGACCGGGGCGCCCGATCGTATCGATGACGAGACGCGCGGCATTCCGCTGGCGATCACGGTCGCATCACCGACGGCCGGCACCCTGCAGAAGTCGCGGCCCTGCTACATCTGCAAGCAGCACTACACGCGGGTGGATGCCTTCTATCACCAGCTCTGTCCGGACTGTGCAGCCCTCAATCACGCCAAGCGCGATGCCCGGACGAATCTCACCGGAAGGTCGGCACTCCTCACCGGCGGTCGCGCGAAGATCGGCATGTACATCGCCCTCCGCCTGCTGCGGGACGGCGCACACACGACCATCACGACGCGGTTCCCCCGCGATGCAGTCCGCCGTTTCGCGTCGCTGCCCGACTCGGCGGACTGGCTGCATCGCCTCCGCGTGGTCGGCATCGACCTGCGCGATCCGGCTCAGGTAATCGGGCTCACCGACGCGATGATCGAGGTCGGTCCGCTCGACATCCTCATCAATAACGCCGCGCAGACCGTGCGGCGCTCCCCCGGCTCCTACGCGCCGCTCGCCGACGCAGAGTCGAGCCCGCTTCCCGACGGCCCGCTACCCGAGTTGCTCACCTTCGGGCACACCAACGACGCGCATCCACAGGCACTCGCGGCCTCGCTCGGCGCGCATCCGATCCTCGCCCAGGCGGGAGGTCTCAGCGCGGCAGAGCTGACGGAGCTCGCCCTCGCCGCCGGATCCTCGTCGCTTGCACGCCTGGCCGCTGGCACCGCGATCGACGCCGGCGGCCTCGTGCCAGACCATCACGACCAGAACAGCTGGACGCAGTTCGTCGAGCAGGTCGACCCGCTCGAGATGCTCGAGGTGCAGCTGGCGAACGTCACCGCACCATTTCTGCTCGTCTCCCGGCTGCGACCGGCGCTTACGGCCTCACAGAATAGGCGCAAGTACATCGTCAACGTCTCGGCGATGGAGGGGCAGTTCGGTCGGGGCTACAAGGGGCCGGGGCATCCGCACACCAACATGGCGAAGGCCAGCCTGAACATGCTGACCCGTACGAGCGCCAAGGAGATGCTCGAGACCGACGGCATCCTGATGACGAGCGTTGACACGGGTTGGATCACGGATGAGCGCCCGCACTTTACCAAGATCCGCCTGGCCGAGGAGGGGTTCCACGCCCCGCTCGACCTCGTAGACGGCGCGGCCCGCGTCTACGATCCGATCGTGCGCGGCGAGGCCGGCGACGACGTCAACGGCGTCTTCCTCAAGGACTACACGGTCGCAGCCTGGTAGGGGAATCCGGGCGCAGCATGGTTGTCGTTCCACACGAGCTCACCCAGATTGGCAAACCAATGGCCCCCGTCATCGAAAACACCCCCAACAACCCATCGACTCCGGCTTCGGTGTAGCGAGCACCGCGGTAGAGGTCGTCGTCCCGGCCCGCCGACCCGAGTAGTCGCGAACGGCACTGGATGACGCGGGGCTCGAGTCCGTCGAGGTGGAGGAGCTCCACCTGGCCGACCTCGACAGCGCGAAGACCCTGGCAGACCGCTCCCTCGCCTCGGGGCGCGCGCTCGCCGATGCTCGACGCGTTCGCAGCCTGACGCCTCCGCTCCCGCGGATACGATGGAAGAAGTTCACCCACCGGAGGGGGCTGATCAGTGACCGACCGCAGGCTCGACCTCGTGGTGCCCGGCGATGCCGACGACCTGCACACCGTCGACAGACGCATCGAGGATGCCGCCCTCGAGATCCTGCGGAGCCGCGGTCCGGCTGCCGTGAGCATCGAGGCCGTCGCTCTCGCCTCGGGTGTCGC
>JAYVNU010000236.1:0-11515 GCA_043758345.1 Lacisediminihabitans sp. | reverse complement strand
TTGGGCGAAGATCGTGCGGATGATCGAGGCGACCATCTCCTGCGATCCCTTTGGGACGACCGCGAGCACGTTGCGCATGAAGTGGACCCGGCATCTCTGCCAGCCCGCACCCTGAAACACTGTCCCGATGGCTTTCTTCAGCCCGCTGTGAGCGTCGGACATGACCAGCTTCACCCCGTCAAGTCCGCGGGTTTTCAGCGTTCGAAGGAACTCCGTCCAGAAGCCTTCGTTCTCACTATCTCCGACGTCGAACCCGAGGACCTCCCGGCGCCCGTCGGCAGCCACCCCGACCGCGACGACAACAGCTTGGGAGACGATGCGGTGCCCGACCCTGGCTTTGCAGTAGGTGGCGTCGAGGAACACATAGGGGAAGTCCTGCGCGGCCAACGTGCGGTCGCGGAACTGGGCGACTTCCGCGTCGAGGCCCGCGCAAATCCGGGAGACCTCGGACTTGGAGATCCCGGTATCGGCGCCGAGGGCTTTGACCAGGTCGTCGACCTTGCGGGTCGAGACACCGTGAACATAGGCCTCCATCACGACCGCGAACAAGGCCTGGTCGACCCGGCGCCGCCGCTCCAACAGGGCAGGGAAGAACGATCCGGCCCGCAGCTTCGGGATCCTCAAATCCAGATCCCCAGCTGTGGTCGTCAGGGTTCGCGGGCGTGACCCATTCCGGAGCGCGGTGCGATCACTGGTGCGTTCGAACGGCCCCGCACCGATGAACGATGCGGCCTCGGCATCAATGAGTTCCTGATACAGGGTCTCGGTCGCGACACGGATCCGGTCGGTGACATCAGTGAGTTTCAATTGAGCAAGCAGGTTGAGCAGGGCAGACTGGTCAAGAGCCATCGTGGTTTGTGTCCTTCGTGAGTAGCTTTAGTCGGTTCTCACTGACCATCCCACGATGGCTCACCACGTCGACGATCCGACGCTCAGAAACCCGGGAAACTACACCACCACCCGGGACGCGACACACGAGGCAGGGACCACCCCAAGCCTCTCCCCCTACAAGCAACTTTGACGTCCAAATCCCAACTGGAATCGAAAGCCGCGTGCCTTGTCGAATACCGCCCGCTGATCGTCCGTCTCGCGGTCAGGCTCAGCGTTCACCAACGATGTAACCCAAGGCTGGTTGCGGCGGATTCCTCACTCAGGATGGGAAGGAGGCGTTAATGACTGGGCGTGACAATTCCTTCTACCTCGTCTTCGGCGGCAGGCTTTGCCTCTGTCAGAGTGATGGAGGCGGCCCTGGCGGCTTTGTGATGCCGTCTCACCTAGACGTGCCTGATCTCGCGAGACTGGTGACGCTCATCGCTGCCACACAGTCGGATGGTGTGACCGTTGCGAAATTGGATGGCGTGACTTGGGATCGCTTCACTGACCAGCTCCTCCCGACTGCTGAGGCACCTTCTCCGGAGGGCGGGGTGTTCGTCTTTGCACTCGATGCGAACGGTAGTGCAGCGGATGGCAAAATAACACCGCTTCCGGCCCTTGGATCGGGCGGCTAAAAGGCACGCCGAACGAATCGGTGGGCAACTTCTGGCCAGTCGAAGGCATCGGCGACCGGTGAGACCGTACCCGAGAGCAAAAGTGGCCACCGCCCGACTGGAGTCCTAGACCTAGGTCGCCAGTTCTCGTGGAAGACCGGAACGGTGCAGGAGCGACCTCTATGCTTGGCGGATGCTGCCATCGACCGGGGCCCGGTCGGGTCTTCATCGGTCACTCGGACGTGCTCTGGGAGCGATCATCGTTGCGGGTGGTGGGATGGCTTTGCTCTTCCTCAGCATCAGCCTGCCGTCGCCGTACTCGGACGCGGTGCCGTGGGTATTCATGGTGACGTTCGGCTTGTTTCTCGGCGCTGGCGTGATCGCGTGGTGGCGCCGTCCAACGAACGCAATGGGCGCGCTTATTGTCTTCGCGAGCTTCTGCGTCTACGCCAGCAGTCTGGGCGATGCGAGGCCACCGTTAGTGCATGCGATCGGTGCCGTATTCGCCACAACGATCCTCGCCGCAACCGTCCATCTGTTGCACGCGTTTCCCTCGGGCCGCCTGCGGGGAAGGGCTTCTCGCATCACGGTCGTCGCCGCCTACATCGTGGCCCCCGTACTTCACGCCCTGCTCTATCTCGCCGTCGCCGGTCCGCTCGGTCCGCCCCTACTGAACGCACCGTGGCTCGCAGTGGTTGGGCGCCCCGTGGAACGCGTCGCGGGAGCGGCGGTGGTGGTAGCCACCTCCGTCATCATGATGGTTCGGCTGAGTCGCGCGGGTTCCCAGCACCGCCGCGTGCTGTTGCCGCTGTTCGGCTACGGAATTATCTCGATCCTGGTGGTCGGCACAGTCCCGTCGATCTTCCGCGCGTTTGGGTTGCCGGACTTGGTCCGCCTCTTCCTCCAGCTCGGATTCATCGCCGGCACTCCGATCGCGTTCGCAGTTGCCATCCTGAGAGGCGGTTTCGCCGGCACTCGGGCCCTGGAAGAACTCGCTACCTGGATCGGCACCGGGCCGCTCGGCGGGGCCGCCATCGAAAAGGCGCTCGCGGATGTACTCGGTGACGACTCCGTGCGGCTCGCCTACCGTCTCGGGGACGGGACCGAGCTTGTCGGTGCGGATGGAGTTCCCGTCGCCTCGCTTGCCCCACAGGACGACCGTGGCATGGTCGAGATCACGCTCGACGGCAAGACCATCGCCGAGATCTTTTACGATCCGCGTCTTGTGGATGGTGAGGCGGAGGTACGACGAGCCGCCGGCGTCGTCGCGATCGCCGTCGAGCGAGAGCGACTCTTGGCGCAGTTGCGTGCTATTGAGAATAGGCTCCGTCGGTCGAGGCGCCATATCGTGGCCGCGTCGGAAGAGGAACGTCGGCGCATCGCGCGCGACTTCCATGACGGTATTCAGGTGCAGCTCGTCCTCCTCGCCGTCGACGCTCAAGAGCTCGCCATGGCGGCGCCCGTCGACTCCGCCGAACGCGATGGCATCCTGCGTCTGCGCCTTGCGATCGATCAGACTTCTGACGAGCTGCGGGCGCTGGTGCACACCGTCATGCCCGCGACCCTCGTGGAGCGGGGACTCGCGACTGCGATCGAAGATCTCGCCGACCGGATGCCGATGCCCACTACAACTGAGATTGATCCGCTCGCCCGGCGTCTGCCCGCCACGGTTGAGAGCACGGCCTACTTCGTGGTCGCCGAGGTGCTGACCAATACCGTCAAGTACGCCCATGCGCACCGTGCCACCGTGCATCTCACCATTAGCCAGGGCATTCTTCGCATCGACGTCTCAGACGACGGAATAGGCGGTGCGGCCCCGCGAGATGGCTCGGGCCTTGACGGAATCGCCGACCGTGTGGATGCTCTTGATGGCCACTTCGAGCTTGAGAGCCCGCCAGGAGGCGGCACGATCGTCAGGGTGGAGCTTCCATGCGAGTCGTGATCGTCGAGGATGAAGTCCTGCTCCGTCAAGGACTCGCCCTCATCCTCGAAAAGGGCGGCATCGACGTCGTCGCCCTCGCGTCGGACATTGCCGAGCTGGAGAGCGCTGTCGAAGCGCTGCGACCGGACCTCGTTGTTGCTGACATCCGTTTGCCTCCGTCCTATCGCGATGAGGGTCTCGAATGGGCGCTCGCAGCCAGACAGCGCGATCCCGAGTTGGCAATCGTGGTGCTCTCCCAATACGTACAGCGGCGATACGCGGTCGACCTGCTGCGCGGATCCACCGGAGGCATCGGCTACCTCCTCAAACGGAGAATCGCCGACACTGAGACATTCTGCGCCGATCTGCACAGAGTCGCAGCTGGTGGCACGGCGCTTGACCCCGAAGTGGCCACGATGATTGTGGAACGCGCCCGCACCCTCGATGAGGATGTCGGGCGGCTCACCCGCCGCCAACGCGAGGTGCTCGGACTCGTGGCCGAAGGCCGGTCCAACGCTGCGATCGCGAACGCTCTCTACCTCAGCGAAAAGGCCGTTGTGCAGCACACGTCTAACATCTATCGCGCTCTCGGACTCGACACCACATCGGACGAGCATCGGCGGGTGCACGCGGTTCTGCGCTACCTCGAAGTCTGACCAAAGTCGACCTTCTCGCCGTCGGGCCACTCGATCGACAGCCCAGGAACCTCGATATCGATGAGATGGTCCAGGTGGCATCGGTGATCGAACTGACGACGCCTGGATGACTGCCTCCATTTTTCCTCACTTGCCCGGCATCGATGCTGAATGGACTCCACAGCAGCCACGGTCCGGGTGCTCCTGACGATGAACTCAACGTCAGGGATCTCCTGCCTCGGGTGCGCACCTGGTCGGTGGGAAGCGACGGCAATACGAACCGGGGGATTGCTGCGCGGTACGCCGCCTATCGCGACCGGAAGGAGTTGGCAAGGTGAAATAGTTGCACGCCTGACCGAGCAGACGGTCCCGTGCATGCTGGTGAGACGGATTGCGACTCGACCAGAGCCACCCCGTCAACGCGCGGGTTTGACCTCCACGCCGGCGGGCGCTGGTTCAAAGCCGCGTTATTCCCGATGAAGTGACGCAAGCAAATAGTCGCGCAGCGGGGGGATCGTGATCCGTGATCAAGAACGCGGCTTCTTGATGGAATGCCGCAGCGCGGATCCTGCGCCCAACCATCGACCCAAAAGTCTGCGTCGATCTCCGAATCCATGACCGGGTAAAAATGTGCTGAACCCAAAATCCCTGCGACGTGACCGATCTTTACTGGGTCGATTACCGCGGACACTATGAGGCAAAGTTCACGGTGGCACCTCGAGTGATGACAACGCTCACCAATCCGATCCACCAGAAAAAACTCTTCGCAAATAGCTGTGCGAACGACAAGACCAAATCGACCCACCAGATCGCCGGCTCCGAATCGGCCACGATCGGCGGGGGCCTCGAGACTGACCTCGCGATCGAGTTGGAGAACCTCGGCTATAAGAGCCACGAAACCGTCAAGACGATGTTCAATCGCTCGACGACCAGTTCGACGACCACCGTCAACTCATTCGAGATCCCCATCCCTGCCCACCACAGGGGCTGGATCGAGGGCGCCCCGCCGATGGCGCACACCGAGGGCGCGATCATCGTCTGCGACGGCTCCCGCTACTGCAAACTCACGAACTTCGCCGCCGACCTCCCGAGCAGTGCAGATCCGTGGGTGTAGACGGTGAGGAATGAGCCGATCGTCGGCGCGGAGCCTGGTTCAGGCGGGTTTAGTTAAGGTAGACCTGGCAGCACACCTGTCGATTCGACGCCTCCGTGGTTGGGCGCGACTCGGCGGCTGCGGTAGCCAACCCTGGCCAGGTTCGCGCATTGGCGATGACGGGTTCCACTCCGGGTTCGATGGCTGTGAGTGCCACTGCCGCGGTGCTGATCATGGGCGGTCTTCTCCTCATCCGAGGTGGAAGGCTCCTCCGGCGCGGCAAGCGATGGCGTGGCTGACAGTCTGCCGCCGAGCGCGAGACGTGCGCGCGCTGGAGTGCGCGTGAGGCCGACGCTCGGAACTGCTGGGGACACCAGAGATGGGGAAAGCAGAACGGGGGTTCGTCGAGCATCCGCTCGGCGAACCCCTGTTCTTTCGGCGCTGAGTCCCCCACGCGCCGGTCGGCTGCAATCGTGGCGCGCCAACCACAGGACCCAGGTCCATTCCGAGGGCACTGACAAACTGTCACCATAAGGCGGGGAAGACGGAGAAGGCGGATAGGTCGGTCGTCGCCCTTGCGTTGCTGAGAGTGTGGTTTTTCGAGAGGGAGAAGGCGAGAGAAGTATGCAGTTGGGCAGATCGATCTCCGTCCTCGCCGTGATTTCGGTCGCGCTCGTCGGCCTCGCGGCATGCACAACCCAGATGAACGGCATTCAGCCGTCCTCCGGTTCATCCCGCAATACGTTGACCAGTGTTCCCGGCCTCGACCAATCGGCATTGGACGTGATGAATAAGCCTGCCTATGCCAACGGGCAATGGGCGGTCTCGGTGCAGGACTTGGACTCGGGCGAGCAGATCGTCTCCTTGAACGCAAACACGTTCTTCGAGCCAGCGTCTGTCGCCAAGACCTACAGCATTGGCGCGGCCTGGCAGCAATTCAGACCGGCTTCGACCGTCGTGACGCCCGTCAAGAGCACCGGCCACGTGGTCAACGGCACCTTGGCCGGCACCCTCATTCTCGTGGGCAAGGGCGACCTGACCATGGGCGGGCGAACCAGGGCCAACGGTACCGTGGAATATACGAATTTTGATCACAACGATGCCAACGCTGTTCCCGGAGCAACCCTGACCACGGAAGATCCTCTTGCCGGACTCGATCAGCTGGCGACGCAGGTCAAGGCAGCAGGAATCAACGCGGTGTCGGGCGACGTAGTCGTCGACGACCGATTGTGGGATCAGCCCGCTGAACTGGACGGCCAACCGATCACGCCGATCATCATCAACCAAAACGTCATCGACCTGACGACGACACCGACGACGGTCGGCCAGAACGCCGTCACCGCGATGAGTCCCCAGGTCGCGCCTTGGAGCGTCGATATCCAGGTGAAGACCGTCGCCGCCGGCGGAGAAACACGAATCAAGGTCGAATCGTTCGACCAGAAGACGATCGTACTGACCGGCACCATTGCAGCGGATGCCGGCCCGATCGTCAACGTCTACGCCTTCGCCGATCCGGCGACCTATGCGCGCACCGCCTATATCGAGGCGCTCGCCCGCGCCGGCGTCACGGTGTCCGCCGACCCGACCGCGGTCAACCCCGCCGCCGCTCTACCCGCCGTCACTGCCGTCGATGCTCTCCCGTCAGTGGCCACACTGACGAGCCTTTCGTTCCTCCAGGAAGCCACCTACACGATGAAGATCAGCTACAACCGTGGGGGCCAGACCTTCATCTGTCTCCTCGCTGTCGCTGCGGGCAGTCGAGATTGCGGTGACGGGCTCGGCCAGGCTGGTGCCGTGTGGTCGAAAGCCGGGCTCGATACCTCCCGAGCCGTGCTCATCGACGGGTCAGGACTACCGGGCAACATGATCACCGCAAATAGCGAGGTGCAACTCCAGAAGATCATGGCCGGTCGAGCCGACGCGGCCAAGTGGCGTTCGACCATGCCCGTGCTCGGGGTGGATGGTTCTCTCACGAAAGTTCAGGCGAGGAGCCCAGCGGCAGGCAAGGTCGTCGGCAAGACTGGCACGCTTGCCTCGGTAGACGGTTTCAATGGCCGATTTTACCTGCCGACCAAGGCGCTGGGCGGCTACATGGACACCAAGAGCGGACGGCATTTCGCCTTTTCAATCATGGTGAACAGCAGTGTGTTCAAGGATCAAGCGGGCCTGCTCATCGCAAATGAGGATGTCGGAAAGATCGCGGCGTCTATCCAGCAGTCACACTGATGAGCAATGAGGGGATGACGAGGATGACGAGGATGACGGGGATGACGGGGATGACGGGGATGACGAGGATGACGAGGATGACGAGGATGACGAGGATGACGACACGATCAATGACTAGAGGCATGGTGGTAGCCGGCGTCGTTCTCGGCCTCGCTCTGACGGGCTGCACGGAATCGAGGGCTGGCACACCAGCTACTACGGTCACAGGCGCCGCCCTCGACCGATCTCTCGCCGAGTTGGTCGCCATGCCTGGCGGCCCGCCAGGAGTCATTGCGATGGTGCAGGTTGGGGATCATGTGACGGTGCATGTCGCCGGAGTTGCGAAGGTGGGTACCTCGACCCCCCCCGCCCCAGACGACTACATGCGCATTGCCTCGGTGTCGAAAGCCTTCAGCGGCGCCACAGCGCTGGCTCTGGTCGACAAGGGAACGCTGTCGCTCGATGACAGCATCGGCAAGCTTCTGCCCACCGAGCCCTCAGCCTGGGCTGAGGTGACGTTGCGTCAGTTACTCAATCACACCAGCGGACTGCCTGATTTCACCCACAGTCCCGGGCTTCAGGGTGCCGCTCTCAAATCTCTCGACGTCTCGCCATCGCCCCGCCAACTCCTGACTTACGTTGCCGACCAACCGCTGAACTTCCCCCCCGGCAGCCAATACCTGTACAGCAACTCAGACAACATCGCAGTCGGGCTGATGATCGAATCTGCCACCGGCAAGCCCTATGAGGAGTCCCTCCAGAAGCTGGTGCTGGATCCATTGAAGCTCACGTCTACGAGTCTCCCGAAGGGCACCGATATCTCGAAGCCCACGTTTCGTGGTTACGGTCTGGATGAGCCTCACACTCCAAGCGACCAAACGACGGTCCTGGCAGCAGGCTGGGCGTGGGCTTCCGGGGGGATCGTCTCAACCCCGGCAGACCTCAACAAGTTCATTCGTGGCTACGTCGGCGGACGGCTTTTCGGTGCACGGACCCGGGCCATGCAGACCGACCTGTTCATTCCCGGGGGCGAGTCTGGGCCGCCCGGCCCGGGTCTGAACTCGGCGAGCATGGCATTGTATCGGTATAAGACCCCCTGCGGCGTCGTGTACGGGCACACAGGCAACACCCTTGGATACACGCAATTTGCCGCGGCCAGTCCGGATGGCACGCGATCGGCGACCGTGTCGATAAACCTCGCCCTGAACGAGAACAGCACCGGCCAGGCCGTCGAGGTCCTGAACGCGCTACGCGAGGCCGAGGCGGCCGCAGCGTGCATGGCCCTCGACGGCTTGTGAACCCGCTCCCCCGGATCGTTGTCCAACCAGACCTAAGGATTTATCGAATGCCTGCTGCAAACCGTCACCGTCCATCGTCGTATGCGCGCGGGGCACGAATCATCGGCCTCACGGCGATACTGGCGCTCGCCCCGATGGTCACGGGATGCACGATCAACACCCAGTCTGTGCCGACTGCGTCACCGAGTGTTGCCCCCGGGGCACCCCGCCTGCCGCTCGACAGCGCCGCCATCACCGCTCAATTCACAAAGCTTGCCAAGGGCCTGATGATTCCCGGCGCGGCAATGCTGATCCGAACACCTGACGGTGAGGTCACCGCCACCTATGGCACCACCGAGCTCGGCGGTTCGACTCCCGTGTCACTGGACGACCACGTGCGCGTCGGGTCGAACACCAAGACCTGGACGGCGACGGTTATCTTGCAGTTGGTGCAGGAGGGCAAGATCGCGCTCGACGATCCGGTGTCGAAGTATCGCCCAGACATTCCGAACGGTAAGAACATCACGATCAAGGAACTGCTCAACATGACAAGCGGGCTGTTCAACTACACCGAGACCTACCAGATAAACCACGATATGGACGTCAACCCGCAGACGGCCTGGGACCCAGAGCAGCTACTGGCAATAGGCGTTCGTCTGCCGCCGTACTTCCCGCCGGGAACCGGCTGGCACTACTCGAACACCAACTACATACTGCTCGGTCTCATTGCCCAGCAGATCGAGAAAAAGCCGCTGCAGCAGATCTTCCAAGAGCGATTCTTCACTCCACTCGGCCTGACGAACACCTCCTTCCCGGCAATCGATGACTCCTCAATTCCTGCTCCATATTCCAAGGGGTATATGTACACCGACAATGTCCAGACGCTCGCGACTTCGAAGCTGCCCGCCGACCTGCTCGCCCGGGCAGAGGCAGGCACGCTTCTGCCGAATGATGAGTCGAATGCAAATCCGTCGTGGGCATGGTCAGCCGGGTCGGGAATCTCCACGATCAAGGACCTGGCAACCTGGGTTGAGGCGATGGTCGCCGGCAACCTACTGAATCCCAAGCTGCAGCAACAGCGAGTGAAGGATCTGGTGGCGACGCAGTCTCCCGCCATCTTGTACGGAATGGGTCTCGCCAGACTTGGCGCCCAGTTCTACGGGCACACCGGTGAGCAGCCCGGCTACAACTCGTACATGGGCTACGATCCGGTGAACAAAGTGACCGTCGTGGTCTGGTCCAACCTCGCCCCCGGAGCGAAGGGAACAGCGCCGGCGACCACGATCGCCCGAGAACTCATCGACAACATGTACGGTACGGCGACGACGACCCCATCACCGAAGTCGGGTGACACCCCATAGGCCAATCGTGCCCAGTCATCGGGCGTAATGCCGGGGCAACCGAACGGTAGTCCCCTGACAAGCAGGAAGCTCGATCCCGTCAGCGGCGGGGGAGTGTTCGCAGGTCGTCCGGCTTGCGGGAGGGGTTATGCGTGAATTTTTTCGAGCCACATGGTGTGGAATCGACTTCTGACTCCGGAGGGTGGACTGTTGAGCTGGGTGGGTCATTCTCCACGACGAGACAGAGTTCAGGCTCGCCGAGGGCTATCTCCAGATAGACAACCGATTCAGCACAGCCGCACAAATACAGTGAGCAGTGCTGGACCGTTTCTCGGGAAGAAACGGCTGCGCTGCAAATTTTGCACTATTTCGCGCTGGCGACAGTTACCGCCGCTGCGATGATTGCGTTTGTAGTTCTGCCACGACAGTTTGGCGGCCTGCCCCTTCGTAGTCGCGCTGGTTTCGTTCTCCTTCTCCTTCTCCTTCCCCGCGACCGCGCGGACGGGGCGCCGTTCATGTCGTGGCGCTCTGTGGTGTCGTGGCGCTCTGTCGTGTGGTGGCGATCTGTGGTGTGGTGGCTGGCTCGCTGGCTCTGGAGTGGAGTGCGGTGCGTCAAGGAGACACCCCTTGGCTGCCCTGGATCTTCGCTGGCGAGGTTTTTGTGTTCATCGCCAGCGGAGCCAGGATCATTGAAGGCCGCACCACGGTCATAACCGCACCTACGGCTTGAATCCGCCGTTCCCTTGTGACACGGCTCGATCATCGGAATGACTGCTGCCGGTCCCTCGGTTCGTCTGGCCCGTTGCTGAGTTGCTTGGCTCGGCAACGGGAGCCGGCGAGTGTGTTTCGGCGGTCGACGGATTGTCGTTGGACGGTGCGGTACACGGTGGAGCGGGCGACGTTGAACAGCTCAGCGAGCTCACTCGTGGAATGTGTGCCAGCGCGGTGCACGTCCAGTCGGATTCGAACTCTGCCACCATTGCGAGGACGGTGAACAGCAGTCGCCCGACCGGGTCGGTCGGATCGTGGACGGATCCGCCGATGCTGAGTTCGACGCCCGTGACGGTGAGCTCGTCGATGATGTCTTTGGCATCGCGTAGGGAGCGAGCCAGTCGGTCGAGTTTGGCGGCCACGAGAGTGTCGCCGTCCCGGCAGGCGGCTAAGGCTTCGCGGGGGCCGGGTCGTGCCCGGTTGATGCCGGTGAGGCCGTGGTCGGTGAAGATCAGGTTCGATCGAACGCCAGGGGCTTCCAAGGCGTTTCATTGGGCAGTGAGATCTTGCTCGTTCGTGGACACGCGTGAGTATCCGATCAGGAATTCATTCATAGCTGAAACGGTGCTTGTCCGTAGGCTGAGAACTCAGCCAATTGGCCTCACATCAAAGACCCGATTCGGCGGCCCGTGGTGGTCCGGCTGACAGTGCAGGAGTTTCAGCCTCATCACCGGACAGGTTCGGTAAGTGCGTCCGATCTCAGTGAATCCGGCCTGCGGGGGTGTTGACGCGACAGGGTAAGGCTGACGGTGCCGATCCAGATGATCGTGGTGATGTAGAAGGCGC